>NZ_JBHZDA010000087.1:0-30886 GCF_042755665.1 Streptomyces sp. NPDC059142 | reverse complement strand
TGTAATGGGCCGCCACACCGGTCGTGGTGGACGGCCCGGCGCGCGCCCCGTCGGCCCGGCGCGCGCCCCGTCGGCCCGGCGCGCGCCCCGTCGGCCGGGGGCGCTCGGCGCTGGCGGGATCGCGTCATCGGTCGGCGGGCCGGCGGCTACCGGGCGCCGTGCGCCCGTTCTAGGTTCGGCCCATGACAGAGATCGGTTACCGGGCGTCCGACGGCTGCGCCCTGCACGCCACCGTCGTCGGAGCAGGACCGGCCCTCGTCCTGCTGCACGCGGGCGGGCCCGACCGCAGGAGCATGCTCCCCCTGGCCGAACGGTTCACCGGCGACTGGACGGTCGTCCTCCCCGATCTACGGGGCTACGGCCGCTCGGTCTGCCGGGAACCGGCCCGCTACACCTGGGCCCGGTACGTCGAGGACGTGATCCTGCTCCTGGACCACCTGGAGCTCCCCGATGCCGTTCTCGCCGGGGCGGGCCTGGGCTCCACGATCACGCTCCGGGCGGCGGCATCCCATCCGGAACGGGTGCGGGCCGCCGTGCTGATCGGGGTGGAGGACATCGAGGACGACGAGGCCAAGGAAGCCGAGATCCGCTTTCTCGACGCGTTCGCCGCCCGTGTCGCGGCCGACGGCATCGAGGCCGGCTGGGAGCCCGTACTCGCCGATCTCCCGCCCGTCGTCGGGGACATGGTGCGCGATGCCGTACCGCGGTCGGACCCCGCGAGCATCGTGGCCGCGGCCGCCATCGGCCACGACCGCTCCTTCCGGAGCGTCGGTGAACTCGCCGCGATCACCGTGCCGGCCCTCGTCCTTCCCGGCACCGACCCCCGTCACCCCACCGCTCTCGCCGAAGAGGTCGCGGACGTCCTCCCCGAGGGGCACCTGGCCACGGTCTCGATCGGCAACGGCCTGCGGACCGCCGAGGATCTCGCCGCCGCCGTCGCCCCCGAGATGCGCGCGTTCCTCGGACGGGGCCGCGTACGCGGGGAGTGATCTCCGTGGGGCGGTCCGGGCCCACCGCGGGCCGGGCCGCCGCGACGCCCACGCGGTACCGTCGCCGTATGGCGATCCGCGCGGTCCTCTGGGACATCGACGACACCCTCTTCGACTACACGAGCGCCGACCGCGCGGGCATGCAGCGGCACCTCGCCGCCGAGGGCATGGCCGTCCCGGGCGAGACCGTCGACCAGGCCCTCGCACGGTGGCGGGAGATCACCGACGCGCAGTGGCTGCGGTTCGCCGCCGGGGAGACCGACTTCCTGGGGCAGCGGCGCGACCGGGTGCGGGCCTTCGTCGGTACGGGGCTGAGCGACGGTACGGGGCTGAGCGACGCCGAGACCGACGCGTGGTTCGACCGGTACATCGCGCACTACGAGACCGCCTGGAGCCTGTTCCCCGACAGCCTCGCCGCCCTCGATCTGCTCGCCGCCGACTACCGGCAGGCCGTGCTGTCGAACTCCTCGATCATCAACCAGGACCGGAAGCTGCGCGTCCTCGGTGTCCGCGACCACTTCGAGGCCGTGCTCTGCGCCGCCGAGCTGGGGGTCTCCAAACCCGACGCCGCCGCCTTCCACGCCGCCTGCGACGCGCTCGCGCTGGAGCCGGGGGAGGTGGCGTACGTCGGGAACGAGCCCGACATCGACGCGGGCGGGGCGACGGCCGCCGGGCTCACCGGGGTCTGGCTGGACCGGGGCCGGCTCGGCGGGCGCCCGGAGCTGGTGCGGATCACCGATCTGGGGCAGCTTCCCGCGGTACTGCGCGGGGATACCCGTTTTGGAGCGCCGTCCGCGATCGGGTAATGTTCTTCCTGCGCCGCCCGGGAAACCGCAAGGTCCGACCGGGAAGCGCACGCCAGACCAGACCCCCTTCGGGGGTTCAGATTTGGTGGGCTATGGTGTAATTGGCAGCACGACGGTTTCTGGTTCCGTTAGTCTAGGTTCGAGTCCTGGTAGCCCAGCGCAGACTGTATCTGCAACGCCCCCGTTGTGTAGCGGCCTAGCACGCTGCCCTCTCACGGCAGTAGCGCCGGTTCGAATCCGGTCGGGGGTACAGATCCTTCTCTCCGACGTCCTCGGGTCGCACCCGGATACGTTGATGCAGGATCGCTAGGGCCCCCGTTGTGTAGCGGCCTAGCACGCTGCCCTCTCACGGCAGTAGCGCCGGTTCGAATCCGGTCGGGGGTACTGATTCTCAAGAATCACCATGGGCTATGGTGTAATTGGCAACACGACGGTTTCTGGTTCCGTTGTTCTAGGTTCGAGTCCTGGTAGCCCAGCTTGGCCCAGGCCATGCCCCCGTTGTGTAGCGGCCTAGCACGCTGCCCTCTCACGGCAGTAGCGCCGGTTCGAATCCGGTCGGGGGTACCACGTAAGAAAGATCGCGATATCGGCCCTCCCCTCGGGGAGGGCCTTTTCGTTGTCCTTCTCCCGTCACCCTCGTACGGCTGCCCTGCGCCGTCGACCGCCGTCGGCCATCGACCGCTGTCGGCCGTCAACAGTCATCGGCCGTCAACTGCCTTCGCCGAAGCGCCGGTTGGACTCCTCCGCCTGGGCGAGCCGCCGCAGGCTCAGCAACACCGGTTCGTACAGCACCGTTCCCGCCACCGCCGCCTCGACCTGGCGCGTACCCGGCTCGTACCGCTCGATCATGTCGATGTCCACGGCGCCGAGTTGGTCCGCGCACCGCCCGTACACGAGCAGGTCCTCCAGCGTGGCCGGATAGCCGCTCCGATCCAGCGCCGCGATCGCCCCGACGAGCGTCCGGTACGCGGGGGACTCGTCCCGTGCCGCGCTGCCGAAGCCCCAGCCGAGCCGTACCAGCAGCTCCGTCGCCCGCTCCCCGGCCGACTCCGCCGCGGCGTCGGGCACGGGTGTCTCCGCGGTCGGGGCCGCGCCCGACGCCGTACCGGCGGCCGTGGCGGGGAGGGTCTCCGGGAGCGACCAGACCGCCGCCCCGATCCGGCTGTGCCGGTCGAGCGACTCGTCCTCCACCGCCACCAGGACCTCCCGCGCCGTGGCCACCGGCATCCGGCCCACCTGGATCAGCGCCCTGACCAGTCGCAGCCGGCGCAGATGCTCCTCGTCGTACGCGGCCTGGGTGGCGTTGATCCTGCGGCCGGGGCGGAGCAGCCCCTCGCGCAGGTAGTACTTGATCGTGGCGGTGGGGACCCCGCTGCGTTCGCTCAGCTCCGCCATGCGCATCCCGGTTGCACCTTCCCTTGGACAGTGGCACTATCCAATCATGGATAGTGGAGCTATCCAATTGCGTGGGATGTCACGCAGGGCAGAGAAAGGGGGCGTCATGGGTGCGAAGGTGATCCAAGGGCGGATGACTTCCGGTGCCGACCAGGGGGTGGTCGTGTTCCTGATCGGGATGCGCATCAACAAGTTCCGCTCACCGCGCGACTGGTGGCCCGTCGCCAGGGCCATGCCGCGGATGCTGAAGGAGCTGGCCCGGGACCGTTCCAGCGGGCTGATATCCGCCCGGGTGCTGGTGGGCGGGGCGCGCCTCGTCTACCTCGTCCAGTACTGGGAGTCCACGGAGAAGCTGCTGGCCTACGCGGCGGCGCCGGACGGGGAGCACCGTCCCGCCTGGGCGGAGTTCAACCGCAGGGCGCGCGAGGGCGGCGACGGGGTGGGGTTCTGGCACGAGACCTACGCGGTCCCCGCCGGCTCGTACGAGAGCGTCTACGTCAACATGCCGGAGTTCGGCCTCGGGGCGGTGGGCGGGGTGGTCCCGGTCGGCAGGCGCGGCGAGCGAGCGGCGGACCGGCTGGCCTCGTGACGGCGCGGTGATCCGTCCCTGACCGGGGAGGGCCGGACGGGGTCCGGCGGGCCGCTGCGGCGCTGGAGCGGCCCGGGGAACGACGGGCGGGGGAGAGAGGTGGGGGGCGGGGGGAGCGGGGTCAGCTCGCGCGGCGCAGGGCCTCGCTCAGCCGTCCCGCCGCGTCGATCACGGCCTGGGCGTGCATCCGGCCCGGGTGGCGCGTCAGACGCTCGATCGGTCCGGATACCGAGACGGCCGCGACCACGCGGTTCGACGGGCCCCGTACCGGCGCCGAGACCGAGGCCACGCCCGGCTCCCGCTCGCCGATCGACTGGGCCCAGCCCCTGCGCCGTACGCCCGAGAGCGCCGTCGCCGTGAAACGGGCCCCCTGGAGGCCGCGGTGCAGCCGCTCCGGCTCCTCCCAGGCCATCAGGATCTGGGCCGAGGAGCCCGCCTTCATGGTCAGGGTCGAGCCGACCGGGACCGTGTCCCGCAGCCCCGAGAGCCGCTCCGCCGCCGCCACGCATATCCGCATGTCGCCCTGGCGGCGGTAGAGCTGCGCGCTCTCCCCGGTCAGGTCCCGCAGATGCGTGAGGACCGGGCCCGCCGTGGCCAGCAGGCGGTCCTCGCCCGCCGCCGCGGCCAGCTCGGCCAGGCGCGGGCCCAGGATGAACCGGCCCTGCATGTCCCTCGCCACCAGTCGGTGGTGTTCCAGTGCCACGGCCAGCCGGTGGGCCGTGGGTCGTGCGAGCCCGGTCGCCGCGACCAGCCCGGCGAGGGTGGCCGGACCGGACTCCAGGGCGCTCAATACCAGAGCCGCCTTGTCGAGAACGCCGACGCCGCTAGAGTTGTCCATGAAACGATACTCGCGTCTCACTCTGTGAAACGCAAGTTCAATTTTCCGGGGAAGTTGCCAACCTGTAGGTACGGGCCCGCGGAATCGGGCCCGCGGGAGACGGGCCCATGACCAAGGGTCCCCCGCCGACGTCCGGAGCGTGGGGTACGGACGTAGGCCCACATATCTCTAGGAGAGCCGGCCACGAGAGGCCGGCCGGAGGGAAAGCGATGGGTAGGACACTCGCGGAGAAGGTCTGGGACGACCATGTCGTCCGGCGCGCGGAGGGCGAGCCCGACCTTCTCTTCATCGATCTGCACCTGCTGCACGAGGTGACCAGCCCCCAGGCGTTCGACGGCCTGCGCCAGAACGGCCGGCAGGTCCGGCGGACCGACCTCACCATCGCGACCGAGGACCACAACACCCCGACCCTCGACATCGACAAGCCCATCGCGGATCCCGTCTCCCGCGTCCAGTTGGAGACCCTGCGCAAGAACTGCGCGGACTTCGGCGTACGGCTGCACCCGCTGGGCGACGTCGAGCAGGGCGTCGTCCACGTGGTGGGCCCGCAGCTCGGCCTGACCCAGCCCGGCACCACGGTGGTCTGCGGCGACAGCCACACCTCCACCCACGGCGCCTTCGGCGCGCTCGCGTTCGGCATCGGCACCAGCCAGGTCGAGCACGTCCTCGCCACCCAGACGCTGCCGCTGGCCCGCCCCAGGACCATGGCGATCACGGTCGAGGGCGAACTGCCCGCCGACGTCACCGCCAAGGACCTGATCCTCGCGATCATCGCGAAGATCGGCACCGGCGGCGGCCAGGGCTACATCCTGGAGTACCGGGGTTCCGCCATCGAGAGTCTGTCGATGGAGGCCCGGATGACCATCTGCAACATGTCGATCGAGGCCGGCGCCAGGGCGGGCATGATCGCCCCCGACGCGACCACCTTCGACTACCTCAAGGGCCGTGACCACGCCCCCGAGGGCGCCGACTGGGACGCGGCCGTCGCGTACTGGCGGACGCTGCGCACCGACGACGACGCGGTCTTCGACGCCGAGGTCTTCATCAAGGCCGAGGAGCTGGCGCCGTTCGTCACCTGGGGCACCAACCCGGGCCAGGGCCTGCCGCTCTCCGCGCACGTCCCCGACCCGGCTTCGTACGAGGACGCTTCGGAGCGGCTCGCCGCCGAAAAGGCCCTGGAGTACATGGGGTTGACCGCCGGGCAGGCGCTGCGCGACATCAAGGTCGACACCGTCTTCGTAGGCTCCTGCACCAACGGCCGTATCGAGGACCTGCGCTCGGCCGCCACCCTGCTGGAGGGCCGCAAAGTCGCCGACGGCGTACGGATGCTGGTCGTCCCGGGCTCGGTGCGCGTCGCCCTCCAGGCCGTCGCCGAGGGCCTGGACAAGGTGTTCACCGCCGCGGGCGCCGAATGGCGGCACGCGGGCTGCTCGATGTGCCTGGGCATGAACCCCGACCAACTGGCGCCCGGCGAGCGTTCCGCGTCCACGTCCAACCGTAACTTCGAGGGCAGGCAGGGCAAGGGCGGCCGGACGCATCTCGTCTCTCCCCAGGTCGCCGCCGCCACCGCCGTACTGGGCCACCTGGCCTCGCCCGCCGATCTGTCCGACGCCGGTGCCGGCGACCGTACGCCCGCTGGAGCGCGATAACCATGGAAGCCTTCACCACCCACACCGGTCCCGCCGCCCCGCTGCGCCGCAGCAACGTCGACACCGACCAGATCATCCCCGCCCACTGGCTCAAGAAGGTCACCAGGGACGGGTTCGAGGACGGGCTGTTCGAGGCGTGGCGCAAGGACCCGTCCTTCGTCCTCAACCGGCCCGAGTACGCCGGGGCCTCGGTCCTGGTCGCCGGACCCGACTTCGGCACGGGATCCTCCCGGGAACACGCCGTCTGGGCCCTCCAGAACTTCGGTTTCAAGGCCGTCATCTCCTCCCGGTTCGCGGACATCTTCCGTGGGAACTCGCTCAAGAACGGTCTGCTGACCGTCGTTCTGGAGCAGTCCGTCGTGGATGCCCTCTGGGCGATCACCGAGAGCGACCCCACGGCGGAGGTCACGGTCGACCTGGAGCAGCGCCAGGTCCGCGCGAGCGCCCCTGACGGAGCAACGCTTGTGGCCGATTTCGAGCTTGACGAGAACGCTCGGTGGCGCTTGCTGAACGGGCTCGACGACATCAGCCTCACCCTTCAGAACGAGTCCGACATCGTCGCGTACGAGGCCGCCAGGCCGTCCTTCAAACCGCGCACAATCGCCGCCTGATCAGCGCGTTTCCCCTACTGCACCCCCTGCCTCCCGGCAGGGGGTGCAGTTGCTTGTTGAGCCCCTGTCGGGCGACAACTCGCCCCAGATGGCACAATCGGTGCATGGAACGCGACAGCCAACTCAAGCTCTACGGGTTAGTCGCCGAACAACTCAAAGATGCGCACGCAAGAGTGCGTGCACTGCAAGTCCCGGAGGGCGTCAGACAGGCTCTCTCCCGGAAGCTGCTGGTCATCACGGCCGCGGCGAAACACGATCTCCCGGGCGCGGCAAGGCGTCTGGACCGCTTGATGAAGGACCTGGACGAGGGTCGTTTTCCGGAAGGTCTCTGACCCTCCGCGGAACTCTGCCGGGCCGACTTCGTTGCGGCACTAGGGTGATTAGCCCGTTTCGTGTTTGATTTGCGGTATATATCTGCCTAACGTGCGAAAAAGCTTGAACACTTTCGTTCTGGCAATGTCTCCGAAGGGGAAGACGTGAACAAGGCGCAGCTCGTAGAAGCGATTGCGGACAAGGTCGGCGGCCGTCAGCAGGCCGCGGACGCGGTCGACGCGGTACTCGACGCGATCGTCCGCGCGGTGGTCGCCGGGGACCGGGTCTCGGTCACCGGCTTCGGCTCGTTCGAGAAGGTCGACCGCCCGGCGCGTTACGCCCGTAACCCGCAGACGGGCGAGCGCGTGCGGGTCAAGAAGACCTCGGTGCCGCGGTTCCGCGCGGGCCAGGGTTTCAAGGACCTCGTGAGCGGCTCGAAGAAGCTCCCGAAGAACGACGTGGCCGTCAAGAAGGCCCCCAAGGGCAGCCTCTCGGGCGGATCTTCCACGCGTACGACCGTGAAGGCCGCGGCCAAGAAGGCCACCGCCAAGAAGGCGGCGACGGCTGGGAAGAAGACCGCGGCCAAGAAGACCACGACCGCCAAGACCACCGCCGCCAAGAAGACCAGCGCGGCGAAGAAGACCACGGCCAAGAAGACCACGGCCACGGCGAAGAAGACCGCCAAGAAGGCCACGGGCACCGCCAAGAAGGCCACCGCCAAGAAGACCGCGCCGGCCAAGAAGGCGACGGCCAAGAAGGCCCCGGCGCGCAAGGCCACCGCGCGCACCACGACGGCGAAGAAGGCCGTCGCCAGGAAGAAGTAAGCAGGAAGCGGTACAGGGCCGTACGCGCCGGGCCGGGCTCCCCTCGGGGAGCCCGGCCCGCGGCGTTTGAGGCACCCCGGCCGCACGGCCCGTGGCCGCCGACCGGTGGCCGCCCGGCCCACGCCCCGTACGGGGCGCCATGGCGCGGCCCCGGGACGCAGTGAGGTGCTATGAGGTGCTACGAGGTGCTCATGAAGGCGCCGGGAGGCGACGCGGGGCGGCGCGGAAGCCTCAGAGGGTCTGGAGGGTCACCAGCGTGATGCGCTGCGGCTCGCCCTCGCCCCGGCTCTCGGTCTCGATCCGTACCCGCTGCCCCGGTCGGAGCAGCCGCAGCCCGCCGGCGTCGAAGGCCGCGGCGTCGAACTCCACCGGGGTGCCGTCGTCCAGCAGCACACTCCCGCAACGGGTCTCGGAATCGTATGTGTACGAGGTCGCCTGCATCCCCGCAGCGTATCGCCCGGATCGTCGTTCCCCGCGCCGCAGGTCTCAGCCGCCGGGACCGGGCGCCGGGAGCGGACCGTGCGCCTGCTGTCCGCCGTCCCCGGCGCCGCTCGCGAACCGCAGGGCCGTGCGCGGACCGAGCCCGAGTTCCGCCGCGTGCAGCAGATCCTCGCCCGTATCGACATCCCGCCGTACGGAATCCACCCCGGCCAGAAGTATTTCCACCGCCCCTGTCGACAAATGTCCAAGGCGGGAGGGGCCGCCGAAAGCCGGATTCAATTCCACACCGGGCCCCGCCGTCAGCAAAGTCGTACCGATTCCCGCGGCGTCCGCGAGAAAAGCGCGCGGAAATGGCTCCGCGGCGGCCAGGACCAGCGCCAGCTCCGCCGGGCGGAGCGCCGGCAGGTCCGCGTTGAGCACGGCCACCGCCGCCCGGGGCCGCCGCGCCCTGACCGCCCGCGCCCCGTGCGCGAGCGCCGCGTTGAGTCCGTCCGCCGGGGTGTCCGGCACGACGCGCGCGCCCAGCGCGGACAGCTCCGCCGCCGCCGTCGGATCGTCGGTCACCACCGCCACGTCGCGGACGACGGGGCAGGCCAGCACCGCGGCCACCGTGTCCAGCGCGAACGCGAGGGCGAGCCGCGGGCGCAGCGCGTCCCCCGTCGCGACGGTGAGCCTGCTCTTGGCGAGCCGGAGCGGTTTGAGCGGGACGACCAGGGACCATGGGGCGGTCGGACCGGTGTGCGTGGCGAACTCTCCGTACGTCTTTCCGTCCATCTCCGCGTCCGCCCTCCCTCCCTGCGCGGGAGCCCGTGTACAGACCATGTGTATCGGCCCTCTATTGTGGCCCGGCACCGCCACGGCCCACAGGGCCGGTCCCGGGACCGGGGCGTACGGTGTTCTCGACAGAGCGCGGGACCGAGGCCACACTTGATCCCCGGCAGCCGGGCACGGGCCCGGCGAGAAGAGGAAGGTGTTCGAGTGTCCCGCCGTAGAATCGGCTTCTGGTACCGCCTGGCGGCGGTCATCGCAAAACCGCCGCTGATCCTTCTCCTCAAGCGGGACTGGCGGGGTACGGAGCACATTCCGGCCGACGGCGGATTCATCACCGCGGTGAACCACAATTCGCATCTCGACCCGTTCGCCTACGCCCACTTCCAGTACAACACCGGCCGCGTTCCGCGCTTCCTCGCGAAGGACGGCCTTTTCACCAAGGGGTTCATCGGCGCCGTCATGCGCGGCACGGGGCAGATCCCCGTCTACCGCGAGACCAGCGACGCGCTGAGCGCCTTCCGCGCCGCCATCGACGCCGTCGAGCGGGGCGAATGCGTGGCGTTCTACCCCGAGGGCACCCTCACCCGCGACCCGGACATGTGGCCCATGACCGCCAAGACCGGGGTGGCCAGGGTCGCCCTCCAGACCAAGTGCCCGGTCATCCCCGTCGCGCAGTGGGGCGCCAACCTCGTGCTCGCGCCGTACGCCACGAAGGCCCATCTCTTCCCGCGCAAGACCCACCATGTCCTCGTCGGCCCGCCCGTCGACCTGACGCGCTTCTACGACCGGGAGATCGCCCCCGAATTGCTGCGCGAGGCCACCGAGGTCATCATGGCCGCCATCACGGAACTGCTGTCCGAGGTACGCGGCGAGCCGGTGCCCACCGTCTCGTACGACTACCGCAAGGCCAGGGAAGAACAGCGGCGCAAAGCCGCGGAAGAGGGGTCTAAGTGACGCGGGTCGCCGTCTTCGGAGCGGGATCGTGGGGCACGGCGTTCGCCATGGTCCTCGCCGACGCGGGATGCGACGTGACGATCTGGGGCCGGCGCCCCGAGATCGCCGACGCCATCAACACCACCCGCGCCAACCCCGCCTACCTGCCGGGATTCGAACTGCCCGCGGGCGTACGGGCCACCACCGACCCGGCGGAGGCCGCGCGCGACGCGGAGTTCACCGTGCTCACCGTGCCCTCCCAGACGCTGCGCGGCAACCTCGCGCGGTGGGCGCCCGTCCTCCCCTCCGACACCGTCCTCGTCTCCCTGATGAAGGGCGTCGAACTCGGCACCGCCAAGCGGATGAGCGAGGTGATCGAGGAGGTCGCCAAGGCGCCCGCCGAGCGGGTCGCCGTCGTCACCGGACCCAACCTCGCCAAGGAGATCGCGGGCCGGATGCCGGCCGCCGCCGTCGTCGCCTGCGAGGAGGAGGGGGTCGCCCAGCGGCTCCAGGCCGCCTGCCACACCCCGTACTTCCGCCCGTACACCAACACCGATGTCGTCGGCTGCGAACTCGGCGGCGCCGTCAAGAACGTGATCGGCCTCGCCGTGGGCATCGCCGACGGGATGGGCCTCGGCGACAACACCAAGGCGTCCCTGATGACCCGCGGGCTCGCCGAGACCACCCGGCTCGGCCTCGCCATGGGAGCCGATCCCCACACCTTCTCCGGACTCGCCGGAATGGGCGACCTCATCGCCACGTGTTCCTCACCGCTCTCCCGCAACCACACCTTCGGCACCAACCTCGGGCGCGGGATGACCCTCCAGGAGACCATCGCGGTCACCAAGCAGACCGCCGAGGGCGTCAAGTCCTGCGAGTCCGTACTGGATCTGGCGCGGCGCCACGATGTCGACATGCCCATCACCGAAACCGTCGTGGACATCGTGCACAACGGGAAGCCGCCGCTCGTCGCACTCAAGGAGCTGATGTCGCGCAGCGCCAAGCCCGAGCGACGCTGACTCGGGCGGTACCAGCAGGTACGCTCATCGCGATATGAGCAGCGAGAACTCCCCCCGAAGCCCCGAGCGCAGCCTTGGGCACAGCCCGGAGAGCGGCGCCGAGCAGCCGCCCCGCAAGCCGCGTGTGGCCGTCGTCTTCGGCGGCCGCAGCTCCGAGCACGCCATCTCGGTGGTCACGGCCGGCGCCGTACTGCGGTCCATCGACCGCACGAAGTACGACGTCCTCCCGATCGGCATCACCACCGACGGCCGCTGGGCGCTCACCGCCGACGACCCGGAGCGCATGGGTATCGCCGATCGTTCCCTGCCGAGCGTCGAGCAGATCGCCGAGTCCACGGACGGCTCCGTCGTCCTCTCCGTCGACCCGGGCAGCCGCGAGGTCGTCTACAGCGAACCGGGCTCCGTGCCCAAGGTGCTGGGCGACGTCGATGTGGTCTTCCCCGTGCTGCACGGCCCGTACGGGGAGGACGGCACCCTCCAGGGGCTGCTGGAACTGTCCGGGGTCCCGTACGTCGGCGCGGGCGTCCTCGCCTCGGCCGTCGGCCAGGACAAGGAGTACATGAAGCGGGTGTTCACCTCCTTCGGGCTGCCCGTCGGCCCGTACGTGGTGATCCGGCCCCGTGAGTGGGAGCAGACCCCCGAGGACGGCGGGGCGCCGGGCGCCGCCGCCCGCGCGAGGATCGTGGACTTCGCCGCCGAGCACGGCTGGCCGCTCTTCGTGAAGCCCGCCCGGGGCGGTTCCTCCATGGGCATCACCAAGGTCGACGACCTCGCGGGGCTCGACGAGGCGATCACCGAGGCCCGCCGTCACGACCCCAAGATCCTGGTCGAGTCGCTGCTGCGCGGGCGCGAGATCGAGTGCGGCGTGCTGGAGTTCGAGGACGGTCCGCGCGCCAGCGTGCCCGCCGAGATCCCGCCGGTCACGGAGCACGACTTCTACGACTTCGAGGCCAAGTACATCGACTCGGCCGCCGGTCTGGTGCCCGCGCCGCTGACGCCCGAGGAGACCGCGGAGGTACGGCGGCTCGCGGTGGCGGCGTTCGAGGCCACCTCCTGCGAGGGCCTGGTCCGCGCGGACTTCTTCCTCACCGAGGACGGCCGGTTCGTCATCAACGAGATCAACACGATGCCGGGCTTCACACCCATCTCCATGTACCCGCGCATGTGGCAGGAGAGCGGCGTCGGCTACGCGGAACTGGTGGACCGGCTCATCCAGGCGGCGCTGCGCCGCCCGACCGGCCTGCGCTGAGCGCGACCGGGAAACGTCCGCACCGTACGGCGCGTACGGCTCGGTGCGTTCCGCGCACCGGGCCCGCGCCGCGCACAGCGGCCGGCAGTGTCTACAGGCTGGAAGGGACCGTCTTCTCGACGGCCTCGGCCAGCCCCGCGAGCGGGGTGGAGTCGTGCGTGTAGCGCGTGGACATCGTGACCTCGACATAGGTCCGGCGGTACGTCGTGGTGAACCGCGGACCGGAGTCCCGCTCCTCCAGCATCCAGTTGACGCCGTTCGCCTCCACACCCTGCGCCTGGGCGTTGTCCATCCCCGCGGGCCGGGGCACCCCGCAGCGCAGTACGATCGCGCCGTCCCCCCACCCCGCGGTCAGTTCCGAGCGCGGCTCGGGATCGGAGCGGTCGAGGTCGGCGAGGGTCGTGGGCAGTTCCTTGTGCAGCGCGCGGCAGAGGACCGCCTCCTCCTTGGAGGGGGCGGGAACCGCGACCGAGGTGTCCGTGGAAGAACAGCCCGCCGCCGCCGTCAGAAGGACGGCCACGGCGGGAAGACGGGCGAACGAGCGGCCGGACAGCCTGCGGCCCTGAAGCGGGCGACGGAAACGTATCACCGGCCAAGCGTAGACGGGGGCGGTCTAGAGATGGACGACCGGGCAGGTCAGGGTGCGGGTGATGCCTTCTACTTGCTGGACTTTGGCGACGACCATGCGGCCGAGCTCGTCGACGGTGTCCGCCTGAGCCCGCACGATCACGTCGTAAGGACCGGTGACGTCCTCGGCCTGGATCACTCCCGGAATCTTTGCGATGGTCTCGGCGACGGCCGTCGCCTTGCCCACCTCGGTCTGAATAAGGATGTACGCCTGTACCACGGAACCTCCAGGGCGGCCACGAGGATCATGTGGGGAAAGAGACGCCACGGTATCGCGTCGCCGCGGGCCGCGGGGAGACCCGGGCGCCCGGTGGCGCCCGCGGGGTGGCGCCCGCGGGTCCACGTTGACGCGAGCGGGCCGCATGACCCGCGCGGCGCACGGCGCGGGGTACGGCCCGGGGCGCGGCACACCCGTCGTGGCACCCGGGCGTGACCCGGCGTACGGCGGTGTTGACGTGACCGGTGAAGGCAGCGACAGCAGCGAGGGCCGCGACCGCAGACGCGGCCCGGTGAAGAGAGCAAGAGAAGGGGAGACTCGGTGAAGGGAACCGTGGGCGAGTTGGGGGAGTTCGGGCTCATCAGAGAGCTGACGTCCCGGCTCACCACCACCCCGGCGGTCCGGCTCGGGCCGGGCGACGACGCCGCGGTCGTGGCGGCCCCCGACCGCAGGGTCGTGGCCAGTACGGATCTGCTCCTGGAGGGGCGGCACTTCCGCCGTGACTGGTCGACGGCGTACGACGTGGGCCGCAAGGCCGCCGCGCAGAACCTGGCCGACATCGCGGCGATGGGCGCGGTGCCCACCGCGCTGCTGCTCGGACTGGTCGTGCCGGCCGAACTCCCGGTCACCTGGCCCACCGAGCTGATGGACGGCATCCGCGACGAATGCCAGGTCGCGGGCGCCGCCGTGGTCGGCGGTGACGTGGTGCGCGGCGACTCCATCACGATCGCGATCACCGCGCTGGGCGATCTGCGCAACCACGAGCCGGTGGTCAGGTCGGGCGCCCGGCCCGGCGACGTGGTCGCCTACACCGGCTGGCTGGGCTGGTCGGCGGCGGGGCACGCGGTGCTCTCCCGGGGCTTCCGCTCACCGCGCGCCTTCGTGGAGGCGCACCGCAGGCCGGAGCCGCCGTACCACGCGGGCCCGGCGGCGGCCGGTCTCGGCGCCACCGCGATGACCGACGTCAGCGACGGGCTCGTCGCGGACCTCGGGCACATCGCGGACGCCAGCCAGGTCCGTATCGATCTGCGGTCCGGTCTGATCGACATCCCCACGCAGATGAACGACATCGGCCAGGCGGTCGGCGTCGATCCGCTCCAGTGGGTGCTGACCGGCGGGGAGGACCACGCGATCGTCGCGACGTTCCCCGCGGACGCCAAGCTCCCGGCGCGTTGGAAGGTGATCGGGGAGGTCCTCAACCCCTCCGCGCTGCCCCAGGTGACGGTCGACGGCGCCCCGTGGACCAGCAAGGGCGGCTGGGACCACTTCGGTGACATCGAGGACACCCTCTAGGAGCACGGTGCGCGCGGGCACGTAGATTCGTCGGTATGCCGACATCCGTGCCCGCGCCGCCCCGTGTCCTCACCGTCGCCGGATCCGATTCCGGCGGCGGAGCGGGCATCCAGGCCGACCTCAAGACGATGCTGGCCTTCGGCACGCACGGCATGAGCGTGCTCACCGCCGTCACGGCGCAGAACTCCCTGGGCGTCCAGGGCGCCTGGGAACTGCCGGTGGAGGCGGTACGCGCGCAGTACCGCAGCGTCGTCGACGACATCGGGGTGCAGGCCGTGAAGACCGGCATGCTCTCCTCCGCCGTTCTGGTCGACGCCGTGGCCGAACTGCTCGCCGCGACCGGCGTCCCCGTGGTCGTCGACCCGGTCGGCGTCTCCAAGCACGGCGATCCGCTGCTGGCCGCCTCGGCGCTGGACGGCGTACGGAAGAGACTGCTGCCCACCGCGACGGTGGCCACCCCCAACCTGGACGAGGTGGCGCAGCTCACCGGGGTACGGGTGGCGGACGAGGCGGACCTGCGGCGCGCGGCGCACGCGCTCCTGGAGTTCGGGCCCCGCTGGGCGCTGATCAAGGGCGGCCACCTGCCGGGGGACGCGGTGGACCTGCTCACCGACGGCACCGAGGAGCACTGGCTGCGGGCGCCGCGCCTCGACAACCGGCACACGCACGGCACGGGGTGCACCTACGCGTCGGCGATCGCCGCGGGGCTCGCGGGCGGGCGGTCCGTGGTGACGGCCGTCGGGGCGGCCAAGGAGTACGTGACGGGCGCGATCGCGCACGGCTTCGCGCTGGGCACGGGCATCGGCCCGGTGGACCACGCCTGGCGGTTCCGGGGCTGAGGAGCCGGGCGCGCGGTTCCTGTCCGACAGGCCGGCTGCCCGGGTACGGCAAAGCCCGGGTACGGCAAAGAGCCGGTCCACCGAGGTGGACCGGCTCTTCAAGGCAACCGCAGGGGCTGCGCTACGACGCAGGCGTCAGCGCGAGACCTTGCCGGCCTTGATGCACGATGTGCAGACATTGAGGCGCTTCGGCGTCCGACCGACCACGGCACGCACGCGCTGGATGTTCGGGTTCCAGCGACGGGGCGTACGGCGGTGCGAGTGGGAAATGCTGTTGCCGAAGCCCGGCCCCTTGCCGCAGACGTCGCAGTTGGCAGCCACGGGTCACTCCAAAGACTTCAGATGCTCGTACAGAGAAATCCGGCGTGGCTGAATCAACGAGACGAAAAACTGTCGATGTCGCTTTGCCGGGGGATTGGCCCGACTCTCATCGGGCAACCGCAGCAGCATACAACGACTGCCTCGGTACCTGGAAACTATACCCTTCTCGCATGACCCCGGCCGACGGAGGAGGACCCCGCAGGTGCCGCAGACCCTCGACGCCGCAGCGGTGCGGAGCTGGTGCGCGCTGGCGCTGGAGGCCCTGGGCCGGGAGCGCGAGGAGATCGACGCGATCAACGTCTATCCGGTCGCGGACGGCGACACCGGCACCAACCTCTATCTGACCGTGGAATCCGCCGCACAGGCGGTCGAGGCGGTGTTCGCGGCGCATGAGACGGGCGTCTCCGCGCCCGCCCCGGCCGACGCCGTACGGGCCATGGCGCACGGCGCGCTGATCGGCGCCCGGGGGAACTCGGGCACCATCCTGGCGCAGCTTCTGCGCGGGATGGCCGAGGTGCTCGCGGACGGGGCGCCCGGTGACGGGGATCACGCGGACGAGGGACCCGGCGCGGGGTCCGGGCGCGCGGACGGGCAGGAGCTCGGGCAGGGACGCGGCGGCCGGCTCGCCCCCGCGCTGCGACGCGCCGCCGAACTGGCCCGCGAGGCCGTCGCGCACCCCGTCGAGGGCACGATCCTGAGCGTGGCGAGCGCCGCCGCCGACGCGGCCGAGGCGGCGGCCCGCGCGGACGCCCCGTACGCCCCGTACGGCGCGGACCGGGCGGACGAGGGCACCGCGTACTACGGGGCGGACACGGCCCGCGCCGTACGGGCTGCGTACGCGGGCGCGCGCGCCGCGCTCGACGCCACCCCCGGCCAGCTCGACGTGCTCGGCCGCGCGGGCGTCGTCGACGCGGGCGGCCGGGGGCTCCTCACCGTCCTGGGCGCCCTGGTGCGCTGCCTCACCGGCGAGGCGCCCGCGCCCTTCCCCGTGGGCCACCGCCGGTACGACAGCCCCGTGGCGGTGGAGTCCGCCGCCGAGGCGTGCGCCACGGAGGGCGGGCCCGCGTTCGAGGTGATCTATCTGCTGGAGGCGGACGAGACCGCCGTGGCCCGGCTCAGGGCCCGGCTCGACGGGCTCGGCGACTCCCTGGTGGTGGTCGGCGGCGACGGGCTGTGGAACGTGCACGTCCATGTCGACGACGCGGGCGCCGCCGTCGAGGCCGGTGTCGAGGCCGGCCGCCCCTACCGCATCCGTATCACCCACTTCGGCGCCGCCGCCGAGGAACCGCGCGTCCAGCGCGCCGTCGTCGCGGTCGTCCCCGGCGAAGGGCTCGCGGGGCTCTGTGCCGAGGCCGGCGCCACGACCGTCCTCGCCCGCCCCGGGGAGCCGCCCGCCAGCGGCGAACTGGTCGAGGCGATCCGCCGCGCGCACGCCCGCGAGGTGGTCCTCCTGCCGAACGACGAGGCCCTGCGCCACACGGCGGCGGCCGCCGCCGAACAGGCCCGCGCCGAAGGGGTACGGGTCGCGCTCATCCCGACCCGGGCCGCCGTCCAGGGCATCGCCGCGCTCGCCGTGCACCAGCCCGACCGCCGCTTCGACGAGGACGTCGTCGCGATGACCAGCGCCGCCGGGGCCACCCGCTACGCCGAACTGACCGTCGCGGAGCGCCAGTCCTGGACCATGGCGGGCATCTGCCAGGCCGGGGACGTCCTGGGGCTGATCGACGGGGACGTCGCCGTCATCGGCTCCGAACTCGCCGCCACGGCGGAGGCCGTGCTCTCCCGGATGCTCTCCGCGGGCGGTGAACTCGTGACGCTCGTCCTCAGGGAGGACGTCCCCGGTACGCTCGCCGCCGGTCTGGAGAGCTACGTACGCGAGGGCCATCTCGCCGTCGACACCGTCGTCTACCGGGGCGGCCGGCACTCCGCGCTCCTGCTCGTCGGCGTGGAGTGAGGCGGGGCGAACCCGGGACCGGCCGGAACGGCACGGCCGTGACCTGCGGAAACCCGGGGGTGCGCGACGACTGTCAGTGGTGTGGTGTGCAATGGATCGCGTGTCCGCGCTGGATGAACCACTCAAGAACTCGCTCGGCCCCGCCACCGCGAAGGTGATGGCCGAACACCTCGGCCTGCACACGGTCGGCGATCTGCTCCACCACTACCCACGGCGGTACGAGGAGCGCGGCCAGCTCACCACCCTGGCCGAACTCCCGCTGGACGAGGACGTGACGGTGGTCGCGCAGGTCGCGGACTCCCGGATCCTCACGTTCAACCACGGCCGGGGCCAGCGCCTGGAGATCACCCTCACCGACGGCAGCGGCCGGCTCCAGCTCGTCTTCTTCGGCCGGGGACTCCACAAGCCGCACAAGGAACTGCCGCCCGGCAGCCGCGGCATGTTCGCCGGGAAGGTCTCCGTCTTCAACCGCAAGCTCCAGCTCGCGCACCCCACGTACGTCCCGCTCGGCCGCCCCGACGGGGTGGCGGGGGACGACGACGCGAGCGCCGTGGACGCCTTCGCGGGCAAGCTGATCCCGATCTACCCGGCCTGCAAGGGCCTGGAGTCCTGGAAGATCACCAAAGCCGTCGACGCCGTCCTGCCCCGCGCCGTGGAGGCGGCCGACCCGCTGCCGCCCGCGCTGCGCGAGGGGCGCGGTTTCGTCCCCCTGCCCGAGGCGCTGCTCAAGGTCCACCGGCCCGAGACGAAGGCCGACATCGAGGACGCGCGCGCACGCCTCAAGTGGGACGAGGCGTTCGTCCTCCAGGTCGCGCTGGCCCGGCGGCGGTACGCGGACGCCCAGCTCCCCGCCGTCGCCAGGAAGCCCGTGGCGGACGGACTGCTCGACGCGTTCGACGCGGAGCTGCCCTTCACGCTCACGGAGGGCCAGCGGAAGGTCACCGCCGAGATCTTCGCGGACCTCGCCACCGAACACCCCATGCACCGGCTGCTCCAGGGCGAGGTCGGCTCCGGCAAGACCCTGGTCGCGCTGCGCGCGATGCTCACGGTCGTGGACGCGGGCGGTCAGGCCGCGCTGCTGGCGCCCACCGAGGTCCTCGCCCAGCAGCACCACCGCTCGATCACCGAGATGATGGGCGGGCTGGCCGAGGGAGGGACGCTCGGCGGCGCGGAGAACGCCACCAAGGTGGTGCTGCTCACCGGCTCCATGGGCACCGCCGCCCGCCGTCAGGCCCTGCTCGACCTGGTCACCGGCGAGGCCGGGATGGTGATCGGCACCCACGCGCTGATCGAGGACAAGGTGCGCTTCCACGACCTCGGCCTGGTCGTCGTGGACGAGCAGCACCGCTTCGGCGTGGAGCAGCGCGACGCGCTGCGCTCCAAGGGCAAGCAGCCGCCGCATCTGCTGGTCATGACGGCCACCCCCATCCCCCGTACGGTCGCCATGACGGTCTTCGGCGACCTGGAGACCTCCGTACTGGACCAGCTCCCGGCCGGGCGCTCCCCGATCGCCAGCCATGTCGTCCCCGCCGAGGACAAGCCGCACTTCCTGGCGCGCGCCTGGGAGCGGGTGCGCGAGGAGGTCGGCAAGGGGCACCAGGCGTACGTGGTCTGCCCCCGGATCGGCGACGACGAGGAGGAGAAGGGCGGCAAGGGAGCGAAGAGCGGCGCGAAGAAGACCGCCGCCAAGGAGACCGAGGAGCCCACGGACAAGGCCAGGGGGAAAGCCGGCGGGAAGGCCGCGGAGGACGCGGAGAAGCGGCCCCCGCTCGCCGTTCTCGACGTGGCGGACCAGCTCACGGCGGGGCCGCTGGCCGGACTCCGGGTCGAGGTCCTGCACGGGCGGATGCAGCCGGACGACAAGGACGCCGTGATGCGCCGCTTCGCCGCGGGCGAGGTGGACGTCCTGGTCGCGACGACGGTCATCGAGGTCGGGGTGAACGTCCCCAACGCCACCGCGATGGTGATCATGGACGCGGACCGGTTCGGCGTCTCCCAGCTCCACCAGTTGCGCGGCCGGGTCGGCCGCGGCGCGGCCCCCGGTCTCTGCCTCCTGGTCACCGACATGCCGGAGGCGAGCCCCGCCAGGGCCCGGCTCGGCGCGGTCGCCGCCACGCTCGACGGCTTCGAGCTGTCCCGCATCGACCTCGAACAGCGCCGCGAGGGAGATGTGCTGGGCCAGGCCCAGTCCGGGGTGCGCTCCTCGCTGCGGATGCTCGCCGTCATCGAGGACGAGGAGATCATCGCCGCCGCCCGCGAGGAGGCGGTGGCGGTGGTCGCCGCCGACCCGGAGCTGGCGTCCAGCCCCGAGCTGCGTACGGCGCTGGACGCGCTGCTGGACACGGAGCGCGAGCAGTACCTCGACAAGGGCTGAGGTGACGGCGGTCCTGGCCGGTTCGCGGACACCGGCCGGGCCCCGCTGCGCTGTACGCCATATCGTGGAGCCCGGGCGGTCGTCGCGCCGACCACCGCCCCGCCGCTGTCCGCCCCCGCCCTCCCACGAACCGAGGATCCGACACCCATGACCCGCGTGATCGCCGGTGCCGCCGGCGGGCGCCGGCTCGCCGTCCCGCCCGGCACCGGTACCCGCCCCACCTCCGACCGGGCGCGTGAGGGCCTTTTCTCCACCTGGCAGTCGCTCCTCGGCACCCTGGACGGCGTCCGGATCGCCGATCTGTACGCCGGGTCCGGCGCCGTCGGCCTCGAAGCGCTCTCGCGCGGCGCCGCGCACGCCCTGCTCGTCGAGGCCGACGCCCGCGCCGCCCGTACCGTCCGCGAGAACGTCGCGGCGCTCGGACTCCCGGGCGCCGAGGTCCGTACCGGCAAGGCCGAACAGATCGTCACGGGACCCGCCCCGCAGGACCCGTACGACCTGGTGTTCCTCGACCCGCCGTACGCCGTCACCGACGACGATCTTCGGGAGATCCTGCTCACACTCCTGACCGGGGGGTGGCTCAGCGGCGATGCCGTCGCCACCGTGGAACGCAGCACCAGAGGCGGGCAGTTCGGCTGGCCGGCAGGTTTCGTGCCGTTGCGGTCCCGTCGCTACGGCGAGGGAACGCTTTGGTACGGTCGCGCCGCTTCTCGTTACGAAGACGCACCATGACCGGACCGGAGAGCGAGGGAATTCAGTTGCGCCGCGCCGTCTGTCCGGGGTCCTTCGACCCCATCACCAATGGACATCTCGACATCATCGCCCGCGCGTCCAAGCTGTACGACGTCGTACACGTCGCGGTGATGATCAACCAGTCCAAGAAAGGGCTGTTCACGATCGAGGAGCGGATCGACCTGATCCGCGAGGTCACCGCCGAGTTCGGCAATGTCGAGGTGGAGTCCTTCCACGGCCTCCTCGTGGACTTCTGCAAGCAGCGCGACATCCCGGCCATCGTGAAGGGCCTGCGGGCCGTCAGCGACTTCGACTACGAGCTCCAGATGGCCCAGATGAACAACGGACTCTCGGGCGTCGAGACCCTGTTCGTCCCCACCAACCCCACCTACAGCTTCCTCTCCTCCTCCCTGGTGAAGGAAGTCGCCACCTGGGGCGGGGACGTCTCCCACCTGCTGCCGCCCGCCGTCCACACCGCGGTCATAGAGCGCCTCGGCAAGAAGTGAGGCGCTGACCGCCCGTCACCCGGTGTCGGTCGGACACGGACTGGCCTTACAGTCGTTGCGTCCGTCTCCAAACCGGCCGAAAGAGTGGCGAGCACACGGTGGACGTGCAGAAGAAGCTCGACGAGATCGTCGACACGGTGGGCAACGCCCGCTCGATGCCCATGTCGGCGTCCTGTGTGGTCAACCGGGCCGAGCTGCTCGCGCTGCTCGAAGAGGTACGGGAGGCCCTGCCCGACTCCCTGGCCCAGGCGCAGGAACTGCTCGGCGGGCAGGAACAGCTCGCCGAGCAGGCCCGCCAGGAGGCGGAGCGCATCATCGAGGGCGCGCACGCCCAGCGCTCCACGCTGATCTCCGACACCGCGGTCGCCCGCCGCTCCCAGGAGGAGGCCGACCGCATCCTCGCGGAGGCGCGGAGGGAGGCCGAGGAGATCCGCGCGGAGGCCGACGACTACGTCGACTCCAAGCTCGCCAACTTCGAGGTCGTCCTCACCAAGACCATCGGCTCCGTCGACCGGGGCCGGGAGAAGCTGCTCGGCCGCTCCCCGGGCTCCGGCGATCCCGGGTACGCGGGCGGCGATGACGACGACGCCCCCGAGTACAGCGCGGACCCCAGCACCCTGATCCGGCGGGCCGACGAGTACGTCGACGCCAAGATCGGCGCCTTCGAGGCCGTGCTGACCAAGACGCTCGAAGCGGTCGGCCGGGGCCGGCAGAAGCTGCACGGCCGTACGGAGTCCGACGAGCTGGGGGCGCACATGGCCGCCCAGGACGCGGCGGGCCCCCAGGGACGCACCAGCGACGCCGACTACCTGGCCGACCTCGCGGGGACCCCGAGGGAAGCCCTCCAGGCGCCCCTGGCGGCCCCGCAGCAGCCCCTCGCGCCTCCGGAGCCCGCCCTGCCGCCCGTGCCCGCCCAGCAGCCGTACACGGATCCCGTGTACGCCCAGGCGGCGCAGCAGCCCGCAGGCTCGGGCTACCAGGACGGCGGCTACGACGCGGCCGGTGGTTACCAGGACCCGGCGTACCCCGCCGCAGGCCCCGGCTATGGGGCGGGCTACCCGCAGCAGCAGGACGCGTACGGCTACCAGCAGGACCCGTACACGTACCAGCAGCAGGGGTACGGTCAGGACCAGGGCCAGGGCGCGCAGCAGCAGGCCCAGGGGTACGACCAGAACTACGGCTGGCAACAGCAGCAGACGGACGGCCGCCCCGCGCTGCCGGCGCTGCCCCCCGCCCCCGCCGACCAGCAGCAGGGCGCCGCGCTCGACGAGACCAGCTTCTTCGACACGAGCATGATCGACCTGGAGCAGCTCCGCCGCTACGAACAGGGCCGCTGACCGCTCCGGGCCAGGACCCCGCCCCGGGCCCGTCAGGGCCGGGGCCCGGGGAGCTGCCAGGGACCGGATTGGGTCTACGGCGGCCGGTCCAGTACCCTGGTTCTTCGGCCGTGTGCATGTCCGCGGCTCAGGCTGCCCGCTTCGCTCCAGCGACGGTGGCGGCCCCTCTCTCCACAAGACTTTCGAAAGCGGGAAACAGCCCTGAACGCGCGCCTCGACCACCACAACCCCCTCGTGTTCGACACACACGAGCTGGGGCGGCGTCCTGGTGCGCTCCGGAAGCTGACCCGCTCGGTGCCCGCCCCCAAGGACTTCGGTATCGACGGGGTCATCGGAGCGCCCGAGGGCGCCCCGGTGGAGCTGGACCTCCGCCTTGAGTCGGTCATGGAAGGGGTGCTCGTCACGGGCACCGCCCGTGTCTCGGCCGAGGGGGAGTGCGTAAGGTGTCTGGAGCCGCTCAGCCAGGAAGTGGCGGCGGACTTCCAGGAGATGTTCTCGTACCACGACACCGACGACCGGGGCCGCACCCGTGCGGAGCCGGCCGACGACGCCGAGGACGACGAGGACACGCTCTTCATCGAGGACGGTCTGTTCGACCTCGAACCCGTGCTGCGCGATGCGGTGGTGCTCGCACTGCCGATGCAGCCGGTGTGCCGGGAGACCTGCTCCGGTCTGTGTTCCACATGTGGGATCAGGCTGGACGAGAACCCGGACCACCACCACGACGCCGTCGACATCCGTTGGGCGGCATTGCAGGGACTCGCCGAGACCGTCAAGGACGGCGAGAAGGACAACATGGGCGGCGCCGAAGCTGGCGTCGACGAGAAGCAGGAGAAGTAGCCGTGGCTGTTCCGAAGCGGAAGATGTCGCGCAGCAACACGCGCCACCGCCGGTCGCAGTGGAAGGCTGCGGTCCCCAACCTGGTTTCGTGCGAGCGTTGCCAGGAGCCGAAGCTCCAGCACATCGCGTGCCCGAGCTGCGGCACCTATAACAAGCGCCAGGTCCTCGAGGTCTGAGCGGCTGGTGAGAGGCTCGATGTCTGAACTGTCCCCTGCCAAGAAGCAGACAGACACTGTCAGTACGGCCTCGTCCCACACGCTTCTGGAAGGGCGGCTCGGGTATCACCTCGAGACCGCCCTTCTGGTGCGTGCGCTGACCCACCGTTCGTTCGCGTACGAGAACGGCGGTCTGCCCACCAACGAGCGGCTCGAATTCCTCGGGGATTCGGTGCTCGGCCTGGTGGTCACGGACACGCTGTACCGCATCCACCCCGACCTGCCCGAAGGCCAGCTGGCCAAGTTGCGGGCCGCGGTGGTCAACTCGCGTGCGCTGGCGGAAGTGGGCCGCGGCCTCGAACTCGGCTCCTTCATCCGGCTCGGCCGGGGCGAAGAGGGCACAGGAGGCCGGGACAAGGCGTCCATCCTCGCCGACACCCTGGAAGCGGTGATCGGCGCCGTCTATCTCGATCAGGGCCTCGGAGCGGCGTCCGAGCTGGTGCACCGGCTCTTCGACCCGCTGATCGAGAAGTCCTCGAATCTCGGGGCGGGCCTGGACTGGAAGACCAGTCTCCAGGAGCTGACCGCGGCGGAGGCCCTCGGCGTGCCCGAGTACCTCGTCACGGAGACAGGACCCGACCACGAGAAGACCTTCACTGCTGCCGCCCGCGTCGGTGGTGTCTCGTACGGCACCGGCACCGGCCGCAGCAAGAAGGAAGCGGAGCAGCAGGCGGCGGAGTCCGCCTGGCGGTCCATCCGGGCCTCGGCCGACGCACGGGAGGCGGCGGCCGGATCCGGCACCGCCGAGCCGGCCCCGGCCGACTCCGGTGCACCGGCCGCCGCTGCCGATGGGGCGGCCGACACCGCTCCGGCACCGGATCCGGCCCAGGCGGGGCAGGCTCCGGCGGACACCGCGACGGGCTGACCGCCCGTCCGTACGCTCCTTCCTGGTACGCCCCTCGCGTCGTCCGCGGCGCGAGGGGCGTCTCCCGTGCGCGGCCCTGTCACCCGTTCCGTCCCGTATCCGAGGAGCCCTCCGTGCCCGAGCTGCCCGAGGTCGAAGTCGTCCGGCGCGGACTCGAACGCTGGATCAGCGGCCGGACCGTCTCCGAGACCGAGGTGCTCCACCCGCGCGCGGTACGGCGCCACCTCGGCGGCGGTACGGACTTCGCGGCGCGCCTCAAGGGGCACACCATCGGTGTCGCGCGGCGCCGCGGCAAGTACCTGTGGCTGCCGCTCGCCGACACCGACGCCTCGATCCTCGGCCATCTCGGGATGAGCGGCCAGCTCCTCGTGCAGCCCGTGACCGCCCCCGCCGAGAAGCATCTGCGGATCAGGGTCCGTTTCGACGACACGCTCGGCACCGAGCTGCGCTTCGTCGACCAGCGCACCTTCGGCGGCCTCTCGCTCCACGACAACACCCCCGACGGGGTGCCGGACGTCATCGCGCACATCGCCCGCGACCCCCTGGACCCCGCCTTCGCCGAGGACGCCTTCCTCACCGCGCTGAAGCTGCGCCGTACGACGGTCAAGCGCGCGCTGCTCGACCAGTCCCTGATCAGCGGTGTCGGCAACATCTACGCGGACGAGGCGCTGTGGCGCGCCCGGCTCCACTACGAACGCCCCACCGCGACGCTGCCCCGGCCGCGCGCCGCCGAACTGCTCGGCCACGCGCGCGACGTGATGAACGCGGCGCTCTCCGTCGGCGGCACCAGCTTCGACAGCCTGTACGTCAATGTGAACGGCGAGTCGGGCTACTTCGACCGCTCGCTCGACGCGTACGGCCGCGAGGGCGAGCCGTGCCGCCGCTGCGGGACCCCGATCCGCCGGCGCCCCTGGATGAACCGCTCCAGCTACTTCTGCCCGCGCTGTCAGCGCCCGCCGCGCGCCGCGTCGTAACGCTCCCGCGCCGCCAGCACCTCGGGCATCCGCCCCTCCACCAGATGGACGAGGCCGAGCAGCCGCCCGGCGACCTCGCGCCCCAGCGGCGTCAGCTCGTAGTCCACGCGCGGCGGGTTGACCGGCTGCGCGTCGCGGCGTATGAGTCCGTCCCGCTCCAGTGCGTGCAGGGTTTGCGAGAGCATCTTCTCGCTCACCCCGTCGACACGCCGCCGCAACTCGTTGAAGCGGGAGCCGCTCTCGTGGAGCGCGCAGAGGGTGAGACCGCCCCAGCGGCCCGTCACATGCTCCAGCGTGCCGCGCGAGGGGCACTGCCGGGAGAACACGTCGAAGGCGAACCCGTCGGGCCCGGCGTCAGCGGAGAGAGTGTCCATATCCGCACCCTACTAGCGGAAAGCGCCACCCGATGGGCGGCGCTTTCTCACAGTGAGCGTACGGACGGAGGTGCCACGCCCGGTACAGGGCGGCCGACGGCGTCGCCGCAGACCGCGTCGTACCGGGTCAGAAGCCGAAGTTCTGCGTCCACCACGGGCCGCCGGAGCTGGTGTTCACGCCGACACCGAGACGGGTGTAGTCGCAGTTCAGGATGTTCGCGCGGTGACCCTCGCTGTTCATCCAGGAGTCCATCACCGCCTCGGCGGTGGCCTGCCCCCGGGCTATGTTCTCGCCTCCGAGGTTCTTCACACCGGCCTGCTCCGCGCGGTCCCAGGGCGTGTCGCCGTCGGGGTCCGTGTGGTCGAAGAAGCCGCGCTTCGCCATGTCGTCGCTGAACGCCTGCGCCAGCGCGTTCAGGCTCGCGTCGGCCTTCAGGGCGGCGCAGCCGACCTTGGCCCGTTCCTGGTTGACCAGCGAGAGCACGGCCGACGCGGCGGACGAGGGAGCCGCCTGGGACTGCTCCCCGGCGCGCTCGGTGGTCTGCGCGGGCGCCGGTGCCTCGTTCTCCTTCGTGGGCGAGCCGGCCGAGGAGCCCGAGGAGCCGGTGCGGGTCTCCGTGTCCTTGGACGGGGACTCCGTCTTCTCCTTCGGCGGCGCAGGGGCGGTCTTCGCCTGCGTCGGGGAGGCGGAGGGGGTCGAGGAGGGCGAGGCCGACTTCTCAGGACCCGTCGTCCGTTCCGCGCTGCGGCTCGGCTCCAGCGTCGCGCCGCGCGTCGGGTCCGCGGAGGAACCGCCCTGCTGCTGCAACTCGGGCGCGCCCTCGCTGCGGATCTGCTCACCGGTGGTGCCGCCGCCGCTCACGGAGAAGGAGCCTCCGCCGGGGAGCAGACCGGAGGCGACCGCGACGGCGCCGACCGCCATCGCCGCGGAGGCGCCGAGCAGTCCCGTACGGACGGGCTTGGCGACCCGGCCCTTGCGGCGCGGCGCGCTCGCGGGGCGGTCGGCGGAGCCCTCAGGGGATACGACAGGTGCGCCGGGGGCGGCGGAGCGTCGGTGGCGTCCCATCTGTGGTGCCTTCCTCAGTCTCGACGGCAACGTTACTCACCCGTATGAGTGAGGCTCATTGCGACCGGACTGTACGGCATGGCACGTGGGGCCGCCGGGCCTGGAGAGCAATTGGCCGATTAGCTTTGCGCCCATGAAAGAAGATGTACGACTCACGGCTTGGGTCCGCGGCAGAGTGCAAGGAGTCGGCTTCCGCTGGTTCACCAGGGCGAACGCTCTGGAGATCGGCGGTCTCACCGGATTCGCCCTCAATCTCGACGACGGCAGGGTGCAGATCGTCGCGGAGGGGCCGCGTGACAATTGCCACCGACTGCTCGACTGGCTCCGCTCCGCCGACACACCCGGCCGCGTCGACGGAGTCACTGAGATCTGGGACACCCCCCGCGGCGGTTACGAGAGCTTCGCCATCCGCTGAGGAACGCGGCCGTCCGCGCGGCCCGCGAGAAGCGGTACATGCCACCGGGATACCCGACTCTCCGCGATGACCAGCGATGACCTGGTGGTTGCCAAGTACCGTCGGCCGTGCCAAGCTCCCCGGTCAGCGAGGATCTCCGCGCCCCCGGGCCCCGGGGAGAGCGCGCGCCGCCGCAGGCCGCGGCCCCGCGCCACCGGGCCGCCCGGCGCCGCGGGCTGTGATCGTGTTGACCGTCAAACTTTTTGGTGAGACTCTGGAATCCCCGCGCACCTTAGCTGTTTGGCAGTAAGAACCGCAGTAGGAACCGCAGTGATGAACAAGCACTGCCAGGCACCGCGGGTGCGATTTCCCTCACGACCCACACCGCATTCGGTCGGTCACTCAGTGTGGAGGACCATTCATCATGGCAAAGGCGCTTCTCGGTTATGTCGGCGGTTCCGACCCGCGACTCCTCGCCGAGATGCGACGGCTTCAGCAGCGCGTCCAGGACCTCGAATCCGAGCTCGTACGGATCCAGTCCGAGAACGACGTGCTGAACGCCGCTGTCGCACAGCACCCCGGAGAGTCGCTGCTCAACGGCATCGACATTGACGTACCTCAGGCGGAGCCCGCGCTCACCTGATGACAGCCCCCGTCGGGGCCGGGTGAGAAACACTCTCGCAAGATATGCAAGGGACGCTTCGGCGTCCCTTCTTTCTTTCCATCTTCCCCTGTACGAAGCTTTGTTGGCGCTGCCACGCCTTTCTTAAGGACTGATGTGCCCTGCGCGTTCCACGGTGAAACCGCCGACGGACGATCCGGGCCCGGTAGAGTCCGGCGGCGTGCACCTCAAGGCCATGACCCTGCGCGGGTTCAAATCCTTCGCCTCCGCCACGACGCTGCGCTTCGAGCCGGGTATCACCTGCGTCGTGGGCCCGAACGGCTCCGGGAAATCCAATGTGGTGGACGCGCTCTCCTGGGTCATGGGAGAGCAGGGCGCGAAGTCACTGCGCGGCGGGAAAATGGAAGACGTGATCTTCGCCGGCACGACCGGGCGCCCCGCGCTCGGCCGTGCGGAGGTCTCTCTCACGATCGACAACTCCGACGGGGCGCTGCCGATCGACTACGCCGAGGTCACCATTACGCGGATCATGTTCCGCAACGGCGGCAGCGAATACCAGCTCAATGGGGACACCTGCCGGCTGCTCGATATCCAGGAGCTGTTGTCCGACTCCGGTATCGGCCGCGAGATGCATGTGATCGTCGGCCAGGGCCAGCTCGACTCCGTACTCCACGCCGATCCGATGGGCCGCCGGGCATTCATCGAGGAGGCCGCCGGGGTGCTGAAGCACCGTAAGCGGAAAGAGAAGGCGCTGCGGAAGCTGGAGGCGATGAAGGCGAATCTCGCCCGCGTCCAGGACCTCACCGACGAACTGCGCCGCCAGCTCAAACCGCTCGGCCGGCAGGCGGCGGTCGCGCGGCGCGCCGCCGTCATCCAGGCCGATCTGCGCGACGCCCGGCTGCGGCTGCTCGCCGACGATCTGGTGCGGCTGCGCGAGGCGCTGCGCACGGAGATCGCGGACGAGGCCGAACTGAAGAGCCGCAAGGAGGCGGCCGAGGCCCGGCTGAAGGCCGCGCTGACCCGCGAGGCCGAACTGGAGGAGGAGGTGCGCCGGCTCGCGCCGCGCGTGCGGAAGGCCCAGCAGACCTGGTACGAGCTGTCCCAGCTCGCCGAACGGGTACGCGGCACCGTCTCGCTGGCCGACGCGCGGGTCACCAGCGCCACCAACGCCCCCGAGGAGGAGCGGCGCGGCCGCGACCCCGAGGACATGGAGCGCGAGGCCGCCCGGATCCGGGAGCAGGAGGCGGAGCTGGCCGCCGCGCTGGAGGCGGCCGAGCACGCCCGTGAGGACACCGTCGCCCACCGCGCCGAACTGGAGCGCGCGCTCGCCGAGGAGGAACGCCGCCTCAGGGACGCCGCCCGCGCGCTGGCCGACCGCCGCGAGGGGCTGGCCCGGCTGCACGGCCAGGTCACCGCGGCGCGCGGCCGGGCGGCCTCGGCCCAGGCGGAGATCGGCCGCCTCGCCGCGGCCAGGGACGAGGCGCGCGAACGGGCGGTCCTGGCGGGGGAGGAGTACGAGCAGCTCAAGGCCGAGGTCGACGGGCTCGACGCGGAGGACGACGCGCTCGCGGGCCGTTACGAGGAGGCCCGCCGCGCCCTCGCCGACGCGGAGGGCGCGCAGAGCGCGGCGCGCGACGCCGCGACCACCGCGGAGCGCGAACACGCCGCGCTCTCCGCCCGCCACGACGCCCTCGCCCTGGGGCTGCGCCGCAAGGACGGCACCGGGGCGCTGCTGGGCGCCCGCGACCGGCTCACCGGTCTGCTGGGTCCCGCGGCGGAGGTGCTGAGCGTCACTCCGGGCCAGGAGGTGCCGGTCGCGGCGGCGCTGGGCGCCGCGGCCGACGCGATCGCGGTGAGCGGCCCCGCCGCGGCGGTGGAGGCCCTGCGGCTGTTGCGCGAACGGGACGCGGGCCGGGCGGCGCTGCTGCTGGGCGCCCCGGTGGCCCCGGTGGCCCCGGTGGCCTCGGTGGCGGACGTACGGAAGGAGGCCCCGTCGTCCGCCCCGTCGGCTTCCCCCGCTCCGTCCGCCGCGCCCGCCCGGTCCGTCCCCGGCGGGGTGCCCGCGCAGAGCGGCGGCCCCGGCACGGAGGCGGCGGGCGGTGGGCTGGACGCGGGTGGCGCGGCGGGCCAGGTCTCCTGCCCGGTCCCCGGCCCCGCCGGCTCCGTACGGACCGCCGTCGTCGCGCCGTACGTCGCGGACCTCGTCCAGGGACCCGCCGAGCTGATGGGCGCCGTACGGCGACTCGTACGCGACATGGTGGTCGTCGCCACCCTCGACGACGCCGAGGAGCTGATCGCCGCGCGGCCCACGCTCACCGCCGTCACCGCCGAAGGGGATGTCCTCGGGGCGCACTTCGCGCACGGTGGCTCCGCCGGGGCGCCCAGCCTGCTGGAGGTGCAGGCGTCCGTCGACGAGGCCGCCGCCGAGCTGGAGCGGCTCGCCGTGCGGTGCGAGGAGCTGGACGGGGCGCGCCGCGCCGCCGCCGCGCGCCGCACCGGGCACGCCGCCCTCGTGGAGGAGCTGGGGGAGCGCCGCCGCGCCGCCGACCGGGAGAAGTCCGCCGTGTCCGGGCGGCTCGGGCGGCTCTCCGGCCAGGCCCGCGCCGCGGCCGCCGAGGCCGAACGGGCCGCCGGAGCCGCCGCCGAGGCGCAGGAGGCGGTGGAGCGGGCCACTGAGGAGGCGGAGGAGCTGACGGAGCGGCTGCTCGTCGCCGAAGAGGAGTCCCCCTTCGGGGAGGGCCAGGAGGAGCCGGACACCTCCGTACGGGACCGGCTGGCCGCCGACGGCGCGAACGCCCGGCAGACCGAGATGGAGGCGCGGCTCCAGGTCCGTACCCACGAGGAGCGCGTGAAGGGGCTCGCGGGCCGCGCCGACGGACTCGACCGGGCGGCGCGCGCCGAGCGCGAGGC
>NZ_JBHZDA010000086.1:24332-31359 GCF_042755665.1 Streptomyces sp. NPDC059142 | reverse complement strand
CTCCCACTCGGGGAGCGCCGCCGCCTCTGTGCGTCCGCTGTCGCGGTCGTCCTAGCTGAAGGAGTCGCCGCAGGCGCAGGAGCCCGTCGCGTTCGGGTTGTCGATCGTGAAGCCCTGCTTCTCGATCGTGTCGACGAAGTCGATCGAGGCGCCGCCCAGGTACGGGGCGCTCATCCGGTCCGTGACGACCTTGACGCCGTCGAAGTCCTTGACGACATCGCCGTCGAGCGAGCGCTCGTCGAAGAACAGCTGGTAGCGGAGGCCGGAGCAGCCGCCGGGCTGGACGGCGACGCGCAGGGCGAGGTCGTCCCGGCCTTCCTGGTCCAGCAGTGCCTTCACCTTGCCCGCGGCGGCGTCGGACAGGAGGATGCCGTCGTTCACGGTGGTGGTCTCGTCCGATACGGACATCTGCTTCTCTCCCGGGTTGTACGGACTGCTTGCCGACAGTGCAACCTGCTCGGCCACGGATTCATTCCGGGCACCGGCGTGTGTCTTCCCTGCCTTCATGCTCGCACACCGGACGCCGCACCGGAATGCGTCACATCGACGCTATGGCCATCGTCAACGTGACGTGAAGCGGCTATGATAGATAGCGTCAATGAGACGAAAAGGCTCGTCCGCTGAGAAGAAAGGGTGCGTGACGTGACCACGGCCCAGCCCGTTCAGGATCCCGCCCTCCCCGTCCAGGATCTCGGCGTCCAGCCGACCCCCCTCGCCCTGCTGCTGCTCGGCCGGGAGGCCGACCCGCGCAGCGAGCGCGGTGTGGAGTGCCCCGGCGACCTGCCCTCCCCGTCCGACCCGGACCTGGTGGCGCGCGCCCGCGCCGCGAAGGAGAAGCTCGGGGAGAGGGTGTTCGTCCTCGGCCACCACTACCAGCGCGACGAGGTCATCCAGTTCGCCGATGTGACCGGCGACTCCTTCAAGCTGGCCAAGGACGCGGCGGCGCGGCCGGCCGCGGAGTACATCGTCTTCTGCGGTGTGCACTTCATGGCCGAGTCCGCGGACATCCTGACGACCGACGACCAGAAGGTCGTCCTGCCGGACCTCGCGGCGGGCTGCTCCATGGCGGACATGGCGACGGCGGAGCAGGTCGCCGAGTGCTGGGACGTGCTGACCGACGCGGGCATCGCCGAGCGGGTGGTCCCCGTCTCGTACATGAACTCCTCGGCGGACATCAAGGCGTTCACCGGCAGGCACGGCGGCACGATCTGCACGTCCTCGAACGCCGAGCGCGCCCTGAACTGGGCCTTCGAACAGGGCGAGCAGGTGCTCTTCCTGCCCGACCAGCACCTGGGGCGGAACACGGCCGTACGCGATCTGGGGATGTCGCTCGACGACTGCGTCCTCTACAACCCGCACAAGCCGAACGGCGGCCTCACCCGGCAGGAGCTGCGGGACGCCAGGATGATCCTGTGGCGGGGCCACTGCTCGGTGCACGGGCGCTTCTCGCTGGACTCCGTGCGGGACGTACGGGAGCGGATCCCGGGCGTCAACGTGCTGGTGCACCCGGAGTGCAAGCACGAGGTCGTGGCGGCGGCGGACCAGGTCGGCTCCACGGAGTACATCATCAAGGCGCTGGAGGCGGCCCCGGCCGGCTCGAAGTGGGCGATCGGTACGGAGCTGAACCTGGTCCAGCGCCTGGCGAATCGTTTCGCCCCGGAGGGCAAGGAGATCGTCTTCCTCGACCGCACGGTCTGCTTCTGCTCCACGATGAACCGGATCGACCTGCCGCACCTGGTCTGGACCCTGGAGTCGCTGGCCGAGGGCAACGAGGTCAACCGCATCCAGGTCGACAAGGAGACGGCGGACTTCGCCCAGCTCGCGCTGGAGCGGATGCTGGCGCTGCCGTAACCGCCGCCGCGGTCGCGGGCGGCACCCACGGGCGGTGTACGGGAGGGGAAGTCCCTCCCGTACACCGCCCGTTCCGCGTCCTGCCGTAGAGTGACGGCCACACCGGCCAGGCGTTCCGAGTACGGGGCCACGCCCCCGCTCCGCCGTGGCAGCCGGTCGACCGGAGCACGCGCACCTCGTCCCGTCCAGGTCCGCCCCGTCCCGCTCCACACCTCCCCCGCATGTCCCGGATCCGTTCCGCTCCCCTCTCTCCTCCCCGGACATCGGAGGTCGCCGTACCGTGCCCCGTCACCCGCCCCGCCGCCGGCTCACCGCCGCGCTCCTGCTGCTCTGTTTCGTCGGTCCGCTCTCCACCGACATGTATCTGCCGGCCTTTCCCCGGATGGCCGCCGAGCTGCGTACGGACGCCTCCGGCGTACAGCTCACGCTCACCGCGTTCCTGGTGGGCATGGTCCTCGGCCATCTCGTCCTCGGCCCGCTCTCCGACCGGTACGGGCGGCGGGTCCCGCTGCTCGCGGGGGCGGCGCTCTGCACCGGGGCCACCGCGCTCTGCGCCCTCGCCCCCGGGCTCGGCCCGCTGATCGCGCTCCGGCTGGCGGCCGGGTTCAGCGGGGCGGCGGGGGTCGTCGTCGGGCGGGCGGTGGTCGCGGACGTCGCGACCGGCGCGGCGGCGGCGCGGCTGCTGGGGGTGCTGATGACGCTGGCGGGGCTCGCGCCGGTCCTCGCCCCGCTCGCGGGCGGCGCGGTGATCGGCACGGTCGGCTGGCGCGGGGTGTTCTGGGCGCTGGCGGGGGTGTCGCTGCTGGCCCTGGCCGGGGTGGTGGTCGCCGTACCGGAGACCCTGCCGCCGGAGCGGCGCCGTACGGGCGGGCGCGGCACATTCCTCCGTACGGTGCGCGCGGTGGCGGGCGACCGTGCGTACACCGGCTACGCGCTGGCGTTCTCCTTCGCCTTCGGCGCGCTGTTCTGTCACGTCGCCGGGTCGCCGTTCCTGCTCCAGAACGTGCTGGGGCTGGGCGTCGGCGCCTCCTCCCTGGTCTTCTCGGGCGGCGCGCTGGTCCTGGCGCTCTCCGGCGCGGTGGCGGCGCGGCTGGTGGGCCGGGTCGCGCCCGAACGGCTGCTGCGCCGCGGTCTGCGCGCGGCGGGGGCGGCGCTGGCACTGCTCGCGGCGGCCGGGGCGGGGGCGCTGACGCTCACCACGTATCTGCCGCTCGTGACGGTGTTCTGCGGCGGCCTGGGGCTGGTGCTCGCCAACGCGGCGTCGCTGGCGGTCGCGCGGGTCCCGGACGCGGCGGGCACCGGGTCGGCCCTGCTGGGTACGGCGCAGAGCGCGGTGGGCGCGGTGGTGGCGCCGCTGGCCGGTCTGGGCGGGGCGGGGTCGGCGGTGCCGGCGTTCACGGGGATGGCGGTGTGCGGCGGGGTGGCGGTCCTGGCGGCGCGCGGCGCGGAGCGCTGACGCGCCCCACACGCCTTACGGAGCGGTGTCGCCCTTGCCCTCGCCGTCCGTGCCGTCCTCCTCTGCCGCCGCCGGGGACATTCCACTCGCGCGGGCGATGCCCTCGACCGTCTGTTCATCGCTGTGGCGCCTGCTCTGCTGGGCCTCCAGCTTCTCCCGCATGGCGCGCAGTCTGTCCGGGTCGGCGGCCACCTCGGGCGGGACCAGCGACATGGCGCCCTTGGTGTGCTCGCCGTCACCGAGATGGGCGACGACATGGTCGGCCCGGTCCTCGTGACCGGGCTGCATCGCGCCGATCAGGCCCATCAGATGGAGGAATTCCTGCTGGACCTCCGGCGTGAACAACTCCCGCTCCGCGTCGTCGAGCTGAAGCCGTACGGTGCCGCCCCCGGCCTCGGCCCACATACGGACGATCTCCATGAGCAGGTCGAACTGCCCGGTGGCCATCCGGGCCCTGAGCGTCTCCACGTACAGGGCGTAGCGGGCGCGTGCGATACGGGCCGGGCTCTCCTCGTCCGGGTTCTCGTACGCGTCGGGCATGGCCCCTCCTCGGTGAGGCTCCGTCGGGTCCGCCCGCACCGGGGCGTGTCGACGCCCTTGCCGGGCCGCGGGCCCTTCGACCGTACCGCACGGGGCAGGAAGGGGTGTACGGCGCGGACGCCGCCGCCCTTACGGGCGGCGGGAGTTGCTCCGCCGCGTGCCGCTACCGGCTCGACCGCCCGGTCGGGTGGGCGACCACGTCATGGGTCATGGTGCGGGCGCTGCCGAGGTAGCGGGCCGGGTCGCAGAGTTCCTTGATGCGGGGCGCGCCGAGCGTACGGACGAGGTCGTCGTGCGTGAGCAGTTCGGCCTCCAGGGTGGTGCCGGTCTCGATGGCGGCGCGGCACGCCTCGTAGACGACTTCGTGCGCCTGGTTGCGGCCGAGGACGGGGGCGACGTCCATCATCACGGCCTCGGCGACGATGAGGCCGCCGGTCAGCAGGGTGTTGCTGCGCATCCGGTCGGTCCTGACCTCCAGCCCGGAGAGCATGAACTCCGCCTGGTGGAGCGAGCTGGACAGCAGCAGGAACGCCTCGGGGACGGTCGCCCACTCCAGGTGCCACGGGCCGGTCGCCCGCTCGAAGTCCTGCATGGTCGCGTCGAGCATCGAGGAGGACCTGTCGCGCAGCAGCTTGGCCGCCGCGAACATCAGCTCGCTGGAGATGGGGTTGCGCTTCTGCGGCATGGTCGAGCTGGCGCCGCGTCCGGGGACGAAGGGCTCCGCGAGTTCCCCGTACTCCGAGGAGCACATCATCATCACGTCCCAGGCGATCTTGCCCAGGGAGCCTCCGACGGACGCGAAGAGCGAGACCAGCTCCACCAGTCCGTCGCGGGCCACGTGCCAGGTGATGGCCGGGTCCGCCAGGCCCAGTTCCCCGGCGAGCGCGGCGCGGGCCCTGAGCCCCTCGGGGCCCTCGCCGAGCGAGGCGAGCGTGCCGGCGGCGCCGCCGAACTGGACCATCAGGGCGCGGACCCGGGCCTGTTCCAGGCGCTCGGCGTGCCGGTCGAGGGCGGAGAGCCACACGGCGCAGCGGTAGCCGAACGTCACCGGCAGGGCGTGCTGGAGATGGGTACGGCCGGCGGTGACGGTGTCCGCGTGCTCCCGCGCGAGCCGGCGCAGGGCGTGCCTGACCCGGTCGAGCTGGGCCCCGAGGAGCGCGACGCCCTCCTTGCACTGGAGCATGACCGCGGTGTCCATGATGTCCTGGGTGGTCGCGCCCCAGTGGAGGTAGTGGCCGGCGTCCCCGCACTGGTCGGCGACCTGCTTGACGAGAGGCAGCACCGGATAGCCGACGATCTCCGTCTCCGCGCGCAGCCGTTCCAGGTCGAGGCTGTCGAAGTCGGCCTTGCCGGTGATGTCGCGCGCCGCCTCGGCGGGGATGATCCCGACCGCGGCCTGGGCGCGGGCGAGCGCGGTCTCGGTGTCGATGAGGCGGCGTACGTACGCGCCGTCGCTGAACACCTCGCGCATGGCCGGGGTGCCGAACATGTCACGGAAGAGGAAGGAGTCGAAGACGGTCGTGCTCACGGAGGGGCTCACTTCTGCGCGATGGCGGGCTGGGGGGTGGTGGTGCGGGGGCCGGCGGAGGTGTCGCCGTCCTCCGGGTCGTTCGGGTCCTCCGGGTCCTCCGGGTCGCTCGTATCCCTCGGGTTCTCCCGGTTCGCCGGGGTCTCCCGGTCCTCCGGGGTCTCCGGGGTCTCCGGCAGGGCGAGGAACGCCTTGGGGTCGGCCAGGGCCCGGTTGACCTTGTCGACGTCCATCTCCTTGGTCCACTTGGCGATGGCGAAGGTGGCGACGACATTGCCGAAGGTGTTGCAGAAGGCGGTGGCCATGGACATCAGCCGGTAGACGCCGAAGAGCACGGCGACGCCCTCCACCGGCAGGTAGCCGGTCGCGGCGACCGTCGAGGCGAAGACGACGAAGGTGCCGCCGGAGACGGTGGCCGCCCCCTTCGAGGTGAGCAGCATGATGAGCAGAAGGCCGAGCTGCTGCGGGATGCTCATGTCGATGCCGTAGGCGTTGGCGACGAACATGGTGCAGATGGCCATGTAGAGGGAGGTGCCGTCGAGGTTGAAGGCGTAGCCGGTCGGTACGACCAGTCCGACGGTCTGCTTGGAGCAGCCGATCCGGGTGAGCTTCTTCAGCAGGCCGGGCAGCGCCGCCTCGGAGGACGCGGTGCCCAGGACCAGCGTCATCTCGACGCGGACGTACTGGAGAACGCGCCAGATGTTGAACCCGGCCAGGAGACAGACCAGGCCGAGGACGCCGCCGATGAAGACGGCCACCACCGCCCAGTACTCCAGGACGAGTTCGGCCAGGGCGAGGAGCATGCCGCTGCCGTTGGCGCCGACGGAGTAGGCGATGGCGCCGAACGCGCCGATCGGCGCGAGCTTCATGATGACGTTGACGAAGGCGAAGAAGGTCTCGGAGATGACCTCCAGCCCCTTGTTGACCTGGGTCTGGAGATGCGGGGCGAGGGCGAGCAGTCCGATGCCGAAGAGCACGGCCAGGACCACGACCTGGAGCAACTGCCCCGAGGAGAAGGCTCCGACGAAGTTGTCGGGGACGATGCCCTTCAGGAAGGCGGTGAAGCCGTGCTCGCCCTCCCCGGCCGCGGGGGCGGCGCCGCCGTCCGAGGGGAGGGAGCCGAGCCCCTTGCCGACGCCCAGGAGGTTCGCGGCCACCAGTCCGACGACGAGGGCGAGCGTCGAGACGACCTCGAAGTAGACGAGGGCCAGGAGGCCGATGCGGCTCGCCTTCCTGAGGTCGCCCGCGGAGGCGATGCCCATGACCACGGTGAAGAAGACCAGGGGCGCCACGCCCGCCTTGACCAGGGCGAGGAAGAGGTCTCCGACGATCTTCAGGTCGACGGCGAAGCCGGGGAACAGGAACCCGACGGCGACGCCGAGCGCCATGGCGACGCCGATCTGGGCCCCGATCCCCCGGTACCGGCGGCTCTTCCGTGGGGGTGCGGGATCCGCGGACAGCAGTTGCTCCTGGGACCTCATGCGAGCACATCCTTGTCTAGACATGAGTTGTGTCTAGACAAGGATGCTCGGAGAGCTACCGATGTCAAGGGGTGCGGACGAAAACGGCCGGCGCGCGGGACGTACGGTTCACCGGGCCCGCCGGGCGGGGGGGGGGGGGCCCCGCGCCGCGCGCCCCCCCCCACCCAACAG
>NZ_JBHZDA010000086.1:11436-24322 GCF_042755665.1 Streptomyces sp. NPDC059142 | reverse complement strand
CTTGTCAGGGGGTGCGACCTAAACGGGCCGGGGCGGGGTACTTCGGGTCCCCGGGGCCCGGGGGGGGGGGGGCGGGGCCCGCCGGGCCCGGCACCCCGTCTCAACTGCGCTGAAGCGTCGTCTCGTAGACGAAGGTGCCCTGGGCGTGGATGCTGACGCTGACCTCGAAGAGGCGGCCCCGGGCGTCGTAGTAGCGGCGTACGAACTCCAGCCCCGGGCTGCCCGTCGCGACGCCGAGATGGCCGGCCGCCTCCGCCGGGACGCCGACCGCCCGCACCCGCTGCACCACGCGGTCCACCGACCGCCCCGCGTGTGTCTCGACCAGGTCCGAGATGAGCCGCGGGCTGTCCCCGAGGGGGCCGGCGATGGCGTGCGCGTCGGAGGGCTCCAGATAGACCCTGGCCCAGGAGACGACCTGGTCGGCGTGGTCCGGGTCGCGGCGTACGGAGGTGATGCGGACGCTGCGGGCCTCCGGCGGCAGTCCGGTCACCGTGGCCAGCGCCTCGTCCACGACCACGTGGTCGACGGAGAGGATGCTCCTGACCGCCGAGGTGCCGTACTGGGTGAGTTCCTGGAGGCTGCCGAGATGGGTGGTGAACGCCGCCACCGGCCGGGTCCGTTCCACCCGGGTGCCCGTCCCCGGGTGGCGCGAGATGAGACCGCCCGCCTCCAGTTGCCGCAGGGCCCGGCGCAGGGTCTCCCGCGACACCTTGTACGAGGAGGCCAGCTCGGGTTCGGTCGGGAGCAGGGAGCCGACGGCCCACTGCCCGCCCGCGAGCCGGGACATGAGGTCGCTCGCGATGACCGCATACCGTGGCTCACCCACGACAGGCCCCCAGGAGGATCAGCGGGACAGGAGATCAGCAGGACAACAGGGTCGGATTCTAGATCAGCCGGCTCCCGGCGGGCTCGGCACTGTGCCCCGGAACGGGCCGCTGGACGCGGTCGTTCCGGGGCACGGTACTCAGGACCGGGTCAGGCGTTCGCCGGCTCCGGGGTCTGCTCCGTGTCCCGCGCGGCGGGCGGGTTCCCGGGCGTGGACCTCTTCGCGGCCTTCTTCTTCGCGCGGCGCTCCTTGCGGAGTTCGACCATCGCGTACAGCGTCGGCACCAGCAGCAGCGTCAGCAGCGTCGACGACAGCAGACCGCCGATCACGACCACCGCGAGCGGCTGGCCGATGAAGCCGCCCTCGCCCGTGACCCCGAGGGCCATCGGGACCAGCGCGAAGATCGTGGCCAGCGCCGTCATCAGGATCGGGCGGAGCCGGTGGCGACCGCCCTCGACGACCGCCTCCACGACGCCCAGCCCCTGGGCCCGGTACTGGTTGATCAGGTCGATCAGGACGATCGCGTTGGTCACCACGATGCCGATCAGCATCAGCATGCCGATCATCGCCGGGATGCCCAGCGGCGTACCCGTCACGAGCAGCAGACCGATCGCGCCCGTCGCCGCGAACGGCACGGAGACCAGCAGGATCAGCGGCTGGACCAGCGACCGGAACGTCGCCACCAGGAGCATGAACACGATCGCGATGGCCGCGAGCATGGCCAGGCCGAGCTGGACGAACGCGTCGTCCTGGTCCGCCGAGACGCCGCCGATGGTGGCGGTGGCGCCCTCGGGCAGCTTCAGGGCGTCGATCTTCGTCTGGAGTTCGGTGCCGACCGCGCCGGTGTTGTCACCGAGCGGCCTCGCGGTGATCGTCGCGGCGCGCGCGCCGTCGATCCGGGTCATCGAGACCGGGCCGGGCACCAGCGCGACATCGGCGATCTGACCGAGCTTCACCGGGCCGAGGGGCAGGTTCTTCAGCTCGGCGATCGTCGTGGCGGGCTTGTCGGAGGTGACGACGACGTCACGCTCGCTGTCGTCCAGCATCGCCGTGCCGGCCGGGGTGCCGCGTACCGCCTGGCCGACGGCCGCACCGAGCGTGGTGTCGCTGAAACCGGCGTCCGCGGCCTTGGAGTTGGCCTTGACCGAGATACGGGGGATGCTCTGCGCCAGGTCGCTCTCGACGTCGGTGACGTTGTCGAGACCGGCGACCGCGTCCCGTACCTGCTCCGCCGCCTTGTCGAGCGTGTCCGCCTCGGACGCCTTGACGACGACGCTCAGGTTCTGGTCGCCGAAGCCACCGCCCGCGCCGATCGTGGTGGTGCCGATGCCGTCGAGCGCGGCCAGCTCCTTCTCCAGGTGCTTCGTGGTGCTCTCGGACGTCGCCGCGTCCTTCAGAGTCACCTGGTACGACGCCTGGTTGGAGCCCGTACCGCCGCCGAAGGCCGCCATGAAGCCGGACGAGCCGACGGTGACCTGGTAGTCCCTGACCTCGTCCGTGTCGGCGAGGACCTTCTCGACCTTCTTCGCCGCCGCGTCGGCCGACTCCAGGCTCGTGCCCGCCGCCAGCTCCTGCTTGATGGAGAGGACTTCCTGCTCTCCCTGGTCGAAGAAGTTGGTCTTGAGCAGCGGCGCCATGCCGAAGGTGGCGAGCAGGACGACGACCGCGATGCCCAGGCTGGCGATCCGGCGCCGCGTCGCGAACCGGAGGACCGGGACGTACAGCCGCTGGAGCCTGCTGCCGGCCTCCTTCTCCTCCGCCAGACGGCGCGCCTCCTCGGGGTCGACCCCGACGATGTCCTTCGGCGGCTTGAGGAACCAGTACGAGAGCACCGGGACCACGGTGAGCGAGACGATCAGCGAGGCGATCAGGGCCGCCGACACGGTGAGCGAGAACGAGCTGAACAGCTCGCCGACCATGCCGCCCACGAGACCGATCGGGAGGAACACCGCGACGGTGGTGAGCGTGGAGGCGGTGACCGCGCCCGCGACCTCACGGACCGCGGAGAGGATCGCCTTCTCGCGCTCCTCGCCGTAGCCGAGGTGGCGCTTGATGTTCTCCAGCACGACGATCGAGTCGTCGACGACCCGGCCGATCGCGATGGTCAGCGCGCCGAGGGTGAGCATGTTGAGCGACAGGTCACGGGTCCACAGCACGATCAGCGCGAGCACGATCGAGAGCGGGATGGAGACCGCGGTGACGATGGTGGAGCGCAGCGAGGCGAGGAAGACCAGGATCACCAGGACCGCGAAGAGCAGGCCGAGCGCGCCCTCGGTGGTCAGGCCCGAGATGGACTTGGAGACCTCGGGTCCCTGGTCACTGACGACGGTGAGGGTGGCGCCGGAGCCGAGGTCCTTGCGCAGCTCGGGCAGCTTCTCCTCGACGGCGTCCGAGATGGCGACGGCGCTGCCGTCCTTGTCCATCGTGACGTTGACCGCGAGGCTGGGCTTGCCGTTCGTACGGGTCAGCGCGGTCGCGGCGGCCTGGGTCTGCTCGACCTTCGCGATGTCACCGAGGCGTACCGGGGACGGCGCCGAACCCGCGCCGGGGCCGGCGGCCCCGCCCGCCGAGGGCGCGATCCGCAGGTCCTCGATCTGCTTGAGGGAGGTGTAGCCGCCGCCGACCTGCACCGTACGGCTCTTGCCGTCCTCGGTGAAGGAGCCCGCGGGCATCGTCGCGCCGCCGGCCTTGAGGGCCTCGGAGAGCGACATGGCGTTGAGACCCGCCGCGGCGAGCTTCCGGTCGTCGGGCGTGACGGAGACCTGGAGGTCCCTGACGCCGTCGACGGTGACCTGTCCGGTGCCGTCGATGTCCTGGAGGGCCGGGACGACGGAGCGGTCGAGCTGGTCGGCGAGCGCCTGCTGGTCCTTGTCGGAGGTGACGGCGAGGACGACGGTCGGGATGTCGTCCGTCGAGCCGGCGATGACCTGCGGGTCGACGGTGGCCGGGAGCTGCGCCCTGGCGCGGTTCACGGCCTGCTGGACATCGGCGACGAGCTGCTTCGTACCGCTGTCGCCGAAGTCGAAGCTGGCCATGACGAGGGCGTTGCCCTCACTGGCGGTGGAGGTGACGGTCTTGATCCCGTCGACGGTCTTGATCGAGTTTTCGAGCGGTTCGACGACCTGCTTCTCGACCACATCGGGGGAGGCGCCCTGGTAGGGAGCGAGCACCGACACCATCGGGAGTTCGATGGAGGGCAGCAGTTGCTGCTTGAGCTGCGGTATCGCGATCGCTCCGAAGAGCAGCGCGATGATGGACATCAGCCCTATCAGGGCCCTTTGCGCGAGGCTGAATTTTGCCAGCCAGGACATGGAGGGTCTCTCTTCTGTGGTGTACGCGGCAGGCGGGCGGTGCGGTCCGGCCCTGAAGGCACGGCCCGCGCTCCGGCGAGGACGGCGACGGCCCTCTTCATACGATCAACCATTCGAGAGCCGGATCCGTCGCCCCAAGGTGCCTTTCCTTATGCCCCGCATACCGCGCTTGGAGTAGTCGGACCCGGTGTCCTACTCCACCCTCGGACGTACAAGGCCCGATTCGTAGGCAATGACGACGAGTTGGGCACGGTCCCGGGCGCCGAGTTTTGCCATCGCACGGTTCACATGGGTCTTGACAGTCAGCGGACTGACCTCCAGCAGCTCCCCGATCTCGTCGTTGGAGTGGCCGCCCGCGACCAGGACCAGCACCTCGCGCTCGCGCACCGTGAGCGCCGCCAGCCGCTCGCCGTGGCGCGCCGCGGTCTCCTGGCTCTCCGGCCGTCCCGCGCTCTGCGCGAGGAAGGTGGCGATCAGCCCCTTGGTCGCGGCGGGCGACAGCAGGGCGTCGCCCGCGGCGGCGATCCGGATGGCGTTGAGCAGTTCGTCGGGCTCGGCGCCCTTGCCGAGGAAGCCGGAGGCACCGGCGCGCAGCGACTGCACCACGTACTCGTCGACCTCGAAGGTGGTCAGCATGACGACGTGCACCCCGGCCAGCTCCGGGTCGGCGCTGATCGTACGGGTGGCGGCGAGGCCGTCCGTACCGGGCATCCGGATGTCCATGAGGACGACGTCGGGGCGCAGGCCGCGGGTGAGGGCGACGGCCTGCCCGCCGTCGGCGGCCTCACCGACGACCTCCATGTCGGGCTCGGAGTCGACCAGGACACGGAACGCGCTGCGCAGCAGGGCCTGGTCGTCGGCGAGCAGCACCCGGATCGTCACGCGTTCTCTCCCGTACGGTTCATGACCGGCAGTATCGCCTGGACCCGGAAGCCGCCTCCGTAGCGGGGTCCCGCGGTGAGGGTGCCGCCGAGGGCGGTGACGCGCTCGCGCATCCCGACGAGGCCGTGGCCGCCGCTGTGGGGGTCCGGGGCGGGAGGGCCGCCGTCGGCGCCCGTACCGTTGTCCAGGACGGTGATCTCCACGGTGGGCCCCACCCGTACGACGCTGACCTCGGCCTTCGCTCCCCCGCCCGCGTGCTTGCGCACATTGGTCAGGGCTTCCTGGATGATCCGGTACGCGGCGAGGTCGACGGCGGCGGGCAGCTCGCGCCCGGGGGCCACCGCGCCGTTCGCCGCGAACTCCACGGGCAGGCCCGCGTGGCGGAACGTGTCGAGCAGCCGGTCGATCTGGGCGAGCCCCGGGGCGGGCTCCGTGGGGGCGGCCGGATCGCCGGACTGCCGGAGCAGGCCGACGGTGGCGCGCAGCTCGTTCAGGGCGGAGCGGCTGGCCTCCCGTACGTGGCCGAGGGCTTCCTTGGCCTGGTCGGGCCGCCGGTCCATGACATGGGAGGCGACGCCCGCCTGCACATTGACCAGCGCGATGTGGTGGGCGACGACATCGTGGAGGTCCCGGGCGATCCGCAGCCGCTCCTCGGCGACCCGGCGCCGGGCCTCCTCCTCCCGGGTGCGCTCGGCGCGCTCGGCGCGCTCCCTGATGGCGTCGACGAAGGCGCGGCGGCTGCGCACGGCGTCACCGGCGGCGCCCGCCATGCCCGTCCAGGCGAGGATCCCCAGGTTCTCCTGCGAGTACCAGGGGCCGGGGCCGAGCCCCATCGCCACCGCGGTGAGCACGCTCATGGTGGCGAACCCGGCCCGCCAGGTGGTGGGCCGGTCGGTGCGGGCGGCGACGGTGTAGAGCGCCAGCACGGCGCACATGAAGACCGGGGCGGGCGGCCGTGTCGTGATCAGCTCGATCATGGTCAGCACCCCGGCGCCGAGCAGGACGAGCATGGGCGCACGGCGCCGGAAGACCAGCGTGGCCGCCCCGAGCACCACGAGCAGCAGGCTGAGGGTGGACGGGGTGCGCGCGTCGAAGGAGGGCACGCCGTCCCCGCGGTGCGGCTCGGCGAACGAGCCGATGACCATGCAGACCAGGGCGCCCGCGGCGAGCACACCGTCGGCGGCGAGCGGGTGCGTACGGGCCCAGCCGCGTGTACGCGCGAAGGCGCTGCTGCCGAGAGGGGTCACGTCACCCAACGGTACGGTGCCCGCCGGGGGCCCGGTGCCCGCCGGGGGCGAGCGGTCTCACACGGCGAACGGAATGTGATGGACCTCGTCCGCCCGGTGGCCGGCGCGGTCGTGGACGCGCTGCACGGCGTCGGCCGAGGGTGCCTCGGAGAGGCAGAAGACATCGCCGGAGTCCGGGTCGGCCCAGGCGTGCTGGAAGTGGACGTTCTCCTGGCTCTCGACGGCGAGGTCGGCGTTGTGGGCCTCCCGGAGCTGGTCATCGGTGATGCCGCGCATGCCGTGGTGGATGTCCATGAACGTGGCCATCGGACTCGTACCTCCCACTGACTGGCCCCCGCTTCGGACCGGGCCCCTTCTCCCCGGGACCCTGCCCCCGCCTTCCATGGTGCGCCGGGCGGCCCCATGGCGCACAGCGGCACGGGGCCGGGGGTCTCCCCGCCTCCGCGGCGTCGCCTCGCTCGGCCGGCGAGTGAGCCGAAGGGGCGCGTCGGCGCCGTGAGGGAGAGCGCGCGCAGGTTCGCGAGGAACGAGCGGACCGAGCACGGTCGACCGTCGGCGCCGACTTGCAGCGCCCCGGAGGCGAACCGAGCCCTCAGAAAGAAGCGGGAATCAGGCCGTCGTCGTTGAGGAGCGCCCTGACCTCCTCCAGGGTGGCGTCCGGTGACGGCAGGATCAGTTCCGACGGTTCGAGCGCGTCGGCGGGGAGCGGTTCGCCGAGTTCGCGCACCTTGGCCAGGAGCGCGTGGAAGGTGCGGCGGAAGCCGTCCTCGTCGCTGCTCCTGACCTCGGCCAGCAGTTCGTCGTCCAGCTTGTCGAGCTCGGTGAAGTGGCTGTCCGCCAGCTTCACCTGGCCCTCCCCCATGATCCGTACGATCATGACGAATCCCTACTGCTTGTCGAATTTGTGCTGGCTGGGAGGCGCGTCCTGGGGGTCGGCCGTGCCGCCCTCGATCGCCTGCTTCTGGGTGGAGCCGCCGGCCAGTTCGGCCTTCATCCGCTGGAGCTCCAGCTCGACGTCGGAGCCGCCGGAGATGCGGTCCAGTTCCGTCGCGATGTCGTCCTTGGCGAGCCCGGAGTGGTCGTCCAGGGCGCCGGAGGCCAGCAGCTCGTCGATGGCGCCCGCGCGCGCCTGGAGCTGGGCGGTCTTGTCCTCGGCGCGCTGGATCGCCATGCCGACGTCGCCCATCTCCTCGGAGATGCCGGAGAACGCCTCGCCGATCCGGGTCTGCGCCTGGGCGGCGGTGTACGTGGCCTTGATCGTCTCCTTCTTCGTACGGAAGGCGTCGACCTTGGCCTGGAGGCGCTGCGCGGCGAGCGTCAGCTTCTCCTCCTCGCCCTGGAGGGTCTGGTGCTGCGTCTCCAGGTCGGTGACCTGCTGCTGGAGCGAGGCGCGGCGGGACAGGGCTTCGCGGGCCAGGTCCTCCCGGCCGAGCGCCAGCGCCTTGCGGCCCTGGTCCTCCAGCTTGCTCGACTGGCCCTGCAACTGGTTGAGCTGCAACTCCAGGCGCTTGCGGGACGTCGCGACGTCGGCGACGCCGCGGCGTACCTTCTGCAGCAGTTCGAGCTGCTTCTGATACGAGTAGTCGAGGGTCTCGCGCGGATCCTCGGCCCGGTCAAGGGCCTTGTTGGCTTTCGCGCGGAAGATCATCCCCATACGCTTCATGACACCGCTCATGGGCTTCGCGCGCCCCCTTCTGACGGACTACAGCTCCAGCACTCCAACAGAACCCACAGTACGGGCCCTGCCTCTATTACCGCACTGTTCCAGCTCGGATGCGCTCCTCCCCAAGGACGACTGCTCCGCCCCGCTCTCAGGCGCAAGGAGTAGATGACCATCAGGGAAAGGGGCACAAAGTCGGGTCTGTCCCAGTACAGACGTACGCCGTTGCGGGATCGTTCCCCACCGGGGTGGGGTCGAACCGCGACACCCCGTACCCTTGGGCTTTGTGTTCCGAAGCCGCTCGAAGGAAGAGAAGGCCACCGCCACCAAGGTGACGGCGGACCTCTCCACGCCCCGCGACCCGCAGGCCCCGAAGGGCCGCCCGACCCCCAAGCGCAGTGAGGCACAGTCGCAGCGCCGGCGTGCCGCCACCACGCCCACCGACCGCAAGTCGGCCATGAAGCAGCAGCGCGAGGCGCGCCGCGTGGATCTGGCCCGGCAGCGCGAGGCGCTGGCCAACGGTGACGAGCGCTACCTCCCGGTCCGCGACAAGGGGCCCGTGCGCCGCTTCGTCCGTGACTACGTCGACTCGCGCTTCTGCGTCGCCGAGTTCTTCCTGCCGCTCGCGGTGGTGATCCTCGTGCTGAGCATGGTCCGGGTCGGCTCGCTCCAGAACATCGCGCTGCTGCTGTGGCTCGGTGTGATCGTGATGATCGTCGTCGACTCGATCGGGATCTGGCTGCGGCTGAAGAAGCAGCTCGCCGAGCGCTTCCCCGACACCCCCAAGCGCGGCGCCGTGGCCTACGGCCTGATGCGTACGCTCCAGATGCGCCGACTGCGGCTGCCCAAGCCGCAGGTCAAGCGTGGAGAGCGGCCCTGAGCACTGAGGTCTCCGGCTTCGCCGGCGGTTCGGCGAGCTGGCTCGCCGGGCTCGGGGGGCTGCGGAACGTGGTCCGCCAGGAGCTGGTGGCACGCCAGATCGACGAGCAGATAGCCGGGCGTTTCCCGGTCGGTCAGCGGCTGCGGGTGCTCGACGTGGGCATGGGCCAGGGCACACAGGCCCTGCGGCTGGCGCGCGGCGGACACACCGTGACGGGGCTGGAGTCGGACGCCGGGATGCTGGCGACGGCGCGTGAGGCGCTGGCCACCGAGCCGGCGGGGATACGTGAGCGGGTCAGGCTGATCGAGGGCGACGGCCTGGAGACCGGGGTGCACTTCCTGCCCGGCAGCTTCGACGTCGTCCTGTGCCACGGCGTGCTGATGTACGTGAACGAGCCGGACGCGCTGCTCGCCGGGCTGGCCAGGATGCTGGCCCCGGGCGGGCTGCTGTCACTGCTGGTGCGGAACGGGAACAGCCTGGCCATGCGGCCCGGGGTCGCGGGCGACTGGGCGGGGGCGCTGGACGCCTTCGACGCGGACACGTACACGAACCGGCTGGGCCTGCGGGTACGGGCGGACCGGCTGGAGTCGCTGACGGCGACGCTGGCGGGGATCGCCGCGCCGCTGCACGCCTGGTACGGCGTCCGGGTCTTCACGGACGGGGCGGCCGACGACGCGCTGCCGCCCACCGGTGACGCGCTGGAGCGGCTGCTGGCGGCGGAGGACCGGGCGGGGCGTTCGGATCCGTACCGAGGGGTCGCCGCGCTGCTGCATCTGTGCGGTGTGCGCGGCTGAGCATGTCCGCCGGGTGAGCGGGTGGGGGCGCGGCCCGCTCAGGTGATCGGACCGTCATCGCGTCCTCACCGGAGTGACGACAGTGAGCCCCGCGAGCGGCGCCGAGAAGGACAAGAAGATCAAGGACGAGGGGCCCGTGACGCCCCCGCTGCCCGCCCGGGAGACCTGGCAGGCGCTCTACCGGCACTTCCGGCCGCACCGCGGGACCGTCGCCCTCGGCGCGTTCCTGGCGCTGCTGGGCGCGGCCAGCGGGCTGGCGCAGCCGCTCGCGGCGCGGGAGCTGGTGGACCGGCTCGGCGGTGAGGGGTCGATCACCGGCATCCTGCTGGTGCTGACGGCGCTGGTGGTGTTCGGTACGGCGATCGAGGCGGTCGGCTCGTATCTGCTGGAGCGGACCGCCGAGTCCGTCGTGCTGGCCGCGCGCCGCTCCCTGATAGGCCGGCTGCTGCGGCTGCGGCTCCCCGAGGTGGAGCGGACCCAGCCGGGCGATCTGATGTCGCGGATCACCTCGGACACCACGCTGCTGCGCGCGGTGACGACCCAGTCGATCGTCTCGGCGGCCACCGGCGGGCTGGCGTTCGTGGCGACGATCGCTCTGATGGGGTGGCTGGACCCGGTGCTGCTGGGGGTCACGCTGGGGGTCATCGTGGTGATCGGCGGCGCGGTCGCGCTGGTGATGCCGCGGATCTCCCGGGCGACGAAGCGCTCGCAGGAGGCCGTGGGCCATATCTCGACGGTGCTGGAGCGGGCCTTCGGGGCGTTCCGCACGGTCAAGGCGTCGGGCGCCGAGGAGCGGGAGACCGCCGTGGTGGGGGCGGCGGCCCAGGAGGCGTGGCGCCACGGGGTCAAGGCGGCGAAGTGGCAGTCGGTGGCCGGGTCCTCGGTCGGTCTCGCCGTGCAGGTGTCGTTCCTCGCGGTGCTGGGGATCGGCGGGGCGCGGGTGGCGTCGGGGGCCATCTCCGTATCGACGCTGGTGGCGTTCCTGCTCTTCCTCTTCTATCTGATCGACCCGGTGTCGAAGCTGGTGGGGGCGGTGACGCAGTACCAGGTGGGGTCGGCGGCGGTGGCGCGGATCGTGGAGGCGGAGCGGCTGGGCACGGAGACGCTGGAGCCCACCGCGGCGGCGGGCCCCGTGAGGGCCGCCGGGCCCGCGTCGGTGGTCTTCGAGGACGTCACCTTCCGGTACCGCGAGGACCTGCCGTACGTCCATCACGGTGTCTCCTTCGAGGTGCCGGGCCCGGGGATGACCGCGTTCGTCGGTCCGTCCGGCGCGGGCAAGACCACTGTCTTCGGGATGATCGAGCGGTTCTACGAGGCGACCGGCGGCCGGGTGCTGGTGGACGGCCGGGACGTGCGGGAGTGGCCGCTGACGGAGCTGCGGGCGGCGATCGGCTACGTCGAGCAGGACGCGCCCGTGCTGGCCGGGACGCTCCGCGAGAACCTGGTCTTCGCGGCGCCGGACGCCTCCGAGGAGAGCATCCGGGAGGTGCTCGTACGGGCGAGGCTGGACCAACTGGTCGACCGGCTGCCGGAGGGTCTGGAGACGCTGGTGGGGCACCGGGGTTCGAAGCTGTCGGGCGGTGAGCGCCAGCGGGTGGCGATCGCGCGGGCGCTGCTGCGCCGGCCGCGGCTGCTGCTCCTGGACGAGGCGACGTCGCAGCTCGACGCGGTCAACGAGCTGGCGCTGCGCGATGTGGTGGCGGAGGCGGCGCGGGAGGTGACGGTGCTGGTGGTGGCGCACCGGCTGTCGACGGTGACGCTGGCGGACCGGATCGTGGTGATGGACGCGGGCCGGGTGCGGGCGGTGGGCACGCACGAGGAGCTGGTGGCGAACGATCCGCTGTACGGGGAGCTGGCGGCGACGCAGTTCCTGGCGGCGGCCCGCTGAGCGGAGACGCACCGCGAGCGACGGCCCGGCGAGCGGGGACACGGGGCGCGTGGACACGGGGGCACGGATACGGGGGCACGGACGCGGGGGCGCGGATACACGGGCGCGGGCGCGGATACGGGGAGCGGCGGGCCGGCGACGCGCTGGCCGTCGCCGCAGCGCGAGCCGGACAGGCGGACAAACGGGATAATCCCGGCATGGATGCTTCCCTCCCCTCCCGCCGCCCCGCGTACCGGGTGCCGCTGTCCCTGACCGCCGCGCTCTGCGCGGTCGCGCTGGCCGCCGGCTGCTCCCCGGCCGGCGCCGGGGCGCAGGCCGTCGACCGGCAGCCGGCGCGGGGCGCGCACTCCGCCCAGCCCGCACCGCTCACCCAGCGCTCCGGGAACGACCTCCAGAGCGACTACGAGACCGTCATCAGGAACGTGCTGCCGTCGGTGGTCCAGATCGAGTCGGGGAACAGCCTGGGCTCGGGCGTCGTCTACGACGGGAAGGGCCATATCGTCACCAACGCCCATGTGATCGGCGACCGCCGCAGCTTCACGGTGACCGTCGCCAACAGCGAGCAGCCGCTCCGCGCGGAGCTGGTCTCCAGCTTCCCCGAGCAGGATCTCGCCGTCATCAAGCTGGACTCCGTCCCGCGCGGGCTGCGGGCCGCGACGTTCGGCGACACCTCGAAGGTGGCGGTCGGTCAGATCGTCCTCGCGATGGGCTCCCCGCTGGGGCTGTCGAGCAGCGTCACGCAGGGCATCGTCTCGGCGGTCGGCAGGACCGTCAGCGAGGGCGGGGCGGGCGGCGGTACGGGGGCCACCATCGCCAACATGGTGCAGACGTCGGCGGCGATCAACCCGGGCAACAGCGGGGGCGCGCTGGTCAATCTGGACAGCCAGGTGATCGGCATCCCCACCCTGGCCGCGACCGATCCGGAGCTGGGCAACGGCACCGCGCCGGGCATCGGCTTCGCGATCCCCGTGTCGATGGTCAGGACGGTGGCCGACCAGATCATCGAGCACGGCCGGGTGGTCGACTCGGGCCGCGCCGCGCTCGGGATCACCGGGCGTACGGTCGTCGGCCCCGACTTCCAGCCGGCGGGCGTCGCGGTCGTCACCGCGCGCAAGGGCGGCGCGGCGGCGGCCGCGGGGATCGCGGCGGGCGACATCATCACCCAGGTCGGCGGGGTGCGCGTGACGACGATCGCCTCGCTCTCCGAGGTCCTCGCGGCGGACAGGCCGGGGCAGCGGGTGAAGGTGACCTACACCCGGGGCGGCGCGACGAGGACGGCGGAGGTCACGCTCGGCGAGATGTGACCCGTACCGGGCCGTACCCCCGCCCGGGGGCCACCCGGGGAGGCCCCCCCGCGCCCCCGGGGAAGGGGGAGCAACGCGCCGCCGGGGGGCTCAA
>NZ_JBHZDA010000086.1:0-11426 GCF_042755665.1 Streptomyces sp. NPDC059142 | reverse complement strand
GGTCGGGTGTGCGGGTGGTGTCGGCGGGGCGGGCGCCCCCCCTGGGGGCGGGGGGGGGGGGCCCCGCCCGCGCCGGCTCACCGGTGTACGGGTCAGCTCGGCTCGGCCTGGAGACTCATCGGGCCGTAGATCTTGCTGCCGTCCTCGAACAGCGACACCTGCTCCGCGCCTCCGTCCAGAAGTTCCCTCCAGACCTCACCGACCCATGACTCGGCGTCCCCCTGTGTCGTGAACTCCTCCGGCTCCACCGCCGGCGGGACCTCCGTCCCGTCGGCCTTCTCGAACCGCCACATCCACGCCATGTGCGCCTCCCGGCTCCCGCGGAACTGATCGATCTACCTGCCCGCAGCGTAGCCGGGCGCGCACCGTACGCGCCGACGCGGCAGGATCATCCCTGTGGAACTGACTCTGCTCGGTACCGGCGCCCCCACCGGCCTCCCCCGTCCCCACTGCCCCTGTGCCGCCTGCGCGACCGCCCGCGGCCCGTGGGCCCGCGCCGCGACCGCCCTCCTGGTGGACGGGGTGCTGCTGCTGGACCTGACCCCGGGGGCCGCGCTCGCCGCGGCGCGCGCGGGCCACTCCCTGGCGGGGGTACGGCAGGTCCTGCTCACCCATCCGCACGACGGACCGGCCGTGGAGCTGCCCGCGGGGCTGCCGTCGGCGGGGCGGGTCGCGGACGGCCGGGTGCTGACGATGCTCAGCGGCCACCGGGTACGCGCGGTGGCGATGGACGCCCCGGGCACGGGGTACGAGGTGACGGGCCCCGGCGGCGAGCGGCTGCTCCATCTCCCGCCGGGCGGCGCACCGGCCGGGGTGGCCTCGGGCAACGGCCGTACGCAGGCCGCGCCCGCCCCGTACGACATGGTCGCCGCCGATGTCGTCGGCCGGCCCGACGCGGTGGCCCGGCTGCGCGCGGCCGGTGCGATCGGCCCGGACACGGATGTCGTCGCCGTCCATCTCGACCATGACGTGCCGCCGGGCCCGGAGCTGGTACGGCGGCTGGCGGCGGCGGGCGCGCGGGCGGTCCCCGACGGGACGACGCTGACGGTGGGCGCGTACCACCCCGTACCCGAGGTGCCGCGGCGCACGCTGGTGACGGGCGGGGCGCGTTCGGGCAAGTCCTGGGAGGCGGAGCGCAGGCTGACGGCGTTCCCCGGGGTGCTGTACGTGGCGACGGGCGGCACCCGGGGCGGCGACACCGAGTGGGAGGAGCGCGTCCGCCTCCACCGCGAGCGCCGCCCCGGCTCCTGGCGCACGGCGGAGACCTGCGACCTGGTGCCGCTGCTGGCGGCCGAGGGCCCGCCGCTGCTGATCGACTGTCTGTCGCTCTGGCTGACGGACGCCATGGACCGGGTGAACGCGTGGGACGACGCGGCGTGGTCCTCGGGCGGCGAGAAGGCGCTGCGCGAGCGGACGGCCCATCTGGTCGCGGCGGTCAGGGAGACGCGGCGCACGGTGGTGGCGGTGACGAACGAGGTGGGCGCGGGCGTGGTCCCGGCCACCCGCGCGGGACGCCGCTTCCGCGACGAACTGGGCCGGCTGAACGCGGCGGTGGCACAGGAGTGCGAACAGGTGCTCCTGGTGGTCGCCGGACAGGCGCTCACGCTCAGATGACGGAGGACGGCCGGCCGACGGCCGTCGACCGGGCCCGCGGCCGGAGGCCGCCGATGCGTACGGCGAGCGCCCCGGAGGCGGACCGGGCCTCCCAAAATGTACTGTCGCCGGATGAGTTCGCTGAATCTCGATGACTTCTCCGATCTGATCGAGCGCCCCGACAGCGGTACCCGGCGTGACGCCGAGGAACGGCGGGAGCGGCTGGTCGTGGCACCGGGGGCGCTCGGGCGCCTCGACGAGTTGGGTGAGTGGCTGTCGGCCGCGCAGGGGTCCGTGCCGGTGCGGCCGGTGGAGCGGCCGCGGGTGGTGCTGTTCGCCGGGGATCACGGTGTCGCCGGTCTGGGCGTGTCGGGCCGGCCCGCGGGCGGTGCGCATGTGCTGGTGCGGGCGGTGCTGGACGGGGCGAGCCCGGTCGCGGTGCTGGCCCGCCGGGCGGGGGTGCCGGTACGGGTCGTGGACGCCGGTCTCGACTGCGATCCGGCGCTGCTGCCCGACGAGGTCGTCCGTCATCGCGTGCGGCGGGGCAGCGGGCGGATCGATGTCGAGGACGCGCTGACGGCGGACGAGGCGGAGCGTGCCGTCCGGCTCGGGATGGCGATCGCGGACGAGGAGGCGGATTCGGGGACGGATCTGGTGGTCCTCGGCGATCTCAGCGTGGGCGGTACGACGGCGGCGGCGACGCTGATCGCGGCGCTCTGCGGCACGGACGCCTCCGTGGTGACGGGGCGGGGCGGCGCGGGGATCGACGATCTGGCGTGGATGCGCAAGTGCGCGGCGGTGCGGGACGCGCTGCGCCGGGCGCGGCCGGTGCTCGGGGATCAGGTGGAGCTGCTGGCGGCGGTGGGCGGCGCGGATCTGGCGGCGATGACGGGGTTCCTGCTGCAGAGCGCGGTGCGCAGGATGCCGGTGATCCTGGACGGGGTGGTGTCGGCGGCGTGCGCGCTCGTGGGGCAGCGGGCGGCGTTCCGCGCCCCTGACTGGTGGCTCGCGGGCCAGGTGAGCGGGGAGCCGGCGCAGGCGAAGGCGCTGGACAGGATGGCGCTCAACCCGCTGCTCGATCAGGGCGTCACTGTGGGGGAGGGTTCCGGGGCGCTGCTCGCGCTTCCTCTTGTCCAGGCGGCCGCCGCTCTCGCGGCGGAGCTGCCGGAGAGGCCGGATCCCGAGGCCGCGGACGGGTCCGGGGACGCCGGTGGCGTCGCGGGGTCCGACGGGGTGACCACGACGGAGTAGGGCATCGGATGCGGCGGCCGGGACGGGCCGCCGCATCACCCGGCATGGAGCGCGATGCCCCATATGATCGCGTTTCATGGGAGAAGTCCACGTGCTTGCCGACCGATCGACCCGGGCGGGCGCCCCGGGTCCGCGGGACACCCCGGGCCGGGGCACGGCCCGTTCGCTGCGGGCCGCCGCGTACGCCGTCTGGTATCTGCGGACGGTCACCTTCATCAACTTCCTGAGCGCGGTGTGGGTCTCGCTCGGCCAGGATCTGCGCCGGCACAACGTCGACGACTACTTCACCCCGTATCTGCTGACGGCGGGGTTCGCCTCCGGGGTCTTCACGCTCTTCCTGGCGATCACGATGCGCCGCCGCAAGCGGGCGGCGTGGATCCTCAACCTGGTCCTCTCGGGGCTCTTCCTGCTGCTGTTCTCGTTCGCGATGACGTTCGCGGAGATCCGGCACCACGCGCAGAACTGGGTCGCGCTGGGGCTGACCGCCTCGTTCGTCGCGGCGCTGCTGCTGGGGCGCCGCGAGTTCTACGCCAAGGGCGACCGGGCCAATCCGCGGCTGGCCGCGGTGGTGGCGCTGGGCGGGCTGACGGCGGCCTCGCTGCTGGCGGCGCTGCTGGTGACCGTCACGAACACGGCGCACGGCGGCTCGTCGTTCCCGGAGCGGTGGCGGTACGGCACGATGCGGCTGGTGTCGCTGGCGGCGGACGCGTCGCGGTTCCCGGGGATCGCCACGCCGGGCTGGGTCGATGTCGTCATCAACGTCCTGTCGACGCTGCTGCTGTTCGCGGTGGTGTACGCGGCGTTCCGCGCGCGGCGCGCGGTGGATCCGCTGACGGTGGAGGACGAGGCCCGGCTGCGGGTGCTGCTCGACCGGTACGGCGAGCGGGACTCGCTGGGGTATTTCGCGCTGCGCCGCGAGAAGAGCGTGATGTGGTCCCCGACGGGGAAGGCCGCCGTCGCGTACCGCGTGGTGGGCGGGGTGTCGCTGGCGTCCGGGGACCCGATCGGGGATCCGGAGGCATGGCCGGGGGCGATCACACCGTGGCTGGCGCAGGCGCGGGAGCACGGCTGGATCCCGGCGGTGATGGGCGCGAGCGAGGAGGCCGGGACGATCTACGCCCGGCATGGCCTGGACGCGCTGGAGCTGGGCGACGAGGCGCTGGTGGAGACCGCCGACTGGGCGGTCGGGGGGCGTCCCGCGGGGAAGCCGGCCGCGCTGGAGGGGCGGGCGATGCGGACGGTGCGGCAGGCGTACAACCGGGTCGCGCGGGCCGGTTACCGCGTACGGATCCGGCGCCATGAGGACATCCCCGCCGAGGAGATGGCCGAGCTGCTGCGGCGTGCGGACGACTGGCGTGACGGTGCCACCGAGCGGGGTTTCTCGATGGCGCTGGGGCGGCTGGGCGATCCGGGCGACGGGCGGTGCGTGATGCTCGAATGCCTGGACGGGGACGGCGCGTTGCGGGCGGTGCTGAGCTTCGTGCCGTGGGGGCCGAACGGTCTCTCGCTCGATCTGATGCGCCGTGACCGGGACGGCGAGAACGGTCTGATGGAGTTCATGGTGATCGAACTCCTCCAGCGGTCCGGGGAGATCGGGATCGCGCAGGTCTCGCTGAACTTCGCGATGTTCCGGTCCGTCTTCGAGCGGGGCGCGAAGCTGGGCGCGGGGCCCGTGCTGCGGCTGTGGCGTTCGCTGCTCAGCTTCTTCTCCCGGTGGTGGCAGATCGAGTCGCTGTACCGGGCCAACGCCAAGTACCGGCCGATCTGGGAGCCGCGTTTCCTGCTCTTCGAGAAGAGCGCGGACCTGCTGCGCATCGGGCTCGCCGCGGGCCGCGCCGAAGGGTTCCTGGAGGCGCCGGGGCTGCCGGGGTGGCTGCATCGCCGACGGCTGGAGAGCCGCCGGTGACAGGTGGGGCGAGGGGGGCGGCGCTCCGTACGCGGTGCCGCCGGTTCGCCCGGCGGGAGTGGGTGCCGCTGCTGACGACGGTGCGGATCACGCTGTCCAAGCGGCGGGCGCGGGCGGTCCCGATGACGCTGGCGGCGGTGGGGCTGACGGCGCTGCTCCAGCTCGTGCAGAACCAGCCGTGGGGGTACCGGCCGGTGATGGACCTCGGCGCGGTACGGGCCGAGGATCCGCTCGGGGTGGCCCTGCTCCGTACACCGCTGTCGCTCTTCGTGCCGGCGCTCGATCTGCCGGTGTGGGGGGCGCTGGCGCAGATCCTGCTGGTCTTCGGGGTCGCGGAGATCTGTCTGGGCCGGTGGCGGACGCTGGTGATCGCGTACGTGGCGACGCTGGCCGGGACGCTGTACGCGCGGATCGGCATCGCGCTCGGGCCGCGGGTCTTCCCGGGGCTGCCCGCGTCGGACGCGGAGATCGTGGACACGGGCCCGTCCGCGGCGGTGGTGGGGCTCGCGCTGTTCCTGTGCTGGCGCTACCGGGCCCGGTGGACGGCGGCGGTGCTGCTGCTGGCGCTGGTCGGGGAGTGCCTGGTCAAGGACAATCTGGCGGGCCGGGAGCATCTGGCCGCGTCGGCGGCGGTACTGGCGCTGATCGGCGTCCTGGAGTGGCGGCGGCGCGGCGGACGGCGGCCCCGGTTCCGCGGGCCGGCGAGCCCTCCGGAGTGACCGGCCGGGGCCGGGCGGGGCCGACCGGGGCCGGGCGGGACTTCGCGGACAGGCGCTAGCTCCCCTCCGGCCGGTCCGGGGTGCCGCCGATCCAGTCCTGGAGACGGCGGCGCGGGCCCGCCCAGCGCCGGTCGCGGCGGTAGGCGCGCAGCTCCGCCCTGGCCCGCGCCCTGGGGCGGCGGCGGTAGAAGCGGCGGGCGTACGGAGATCCCGGTCTGGCCAGCCGGATCGCGCCGATGAGCGCGACGAAGGGCACCAGCGTGCCGATGAGGGTCATCCGGAGCTTGCCCTTGAAGAGGGTGACGAGGACGAAGACGAAGTTGACCAGGATGGTGAGGACCGCCGAGCCGCGGCTCTGCTGCTGGTCGGGGGTGAGCGCGTTGACGTCGAGCGGCGAGAACCCGCTGAGGACGAGCAGGGCGAGCGCGGCGGCCAGGACGACCGCCTCCACGCTCTGCCGGCCCTGTTCGCTCCAGTAGACGTCGTGGAGGTGGAGGATCAGCGCGAACTCGTCGAGGACGAGCCCCGCGCCGAGGCCGAAGATCACCGCGCAGACGCAGGCGGTCACGCCGTGGCGTCCGCTGCCGACGGCGCCGAAACCGCCGATCACGGTGAGGATCACCCCGGGCACCACATGGTGGATGTGGACACCGCCGGGCGCGATGTTCCGGAACGGGCCCTTCCCGGCCCGGATGAGCCGGGTGACCGTACGCGTCAGCAGGAAGGTGAGGACGAAGGAGGCGAGGGCGAGCAGGGTGGGGAGCTTGCCCGGCTCGGTGATGTTCTGCTGGAACCAGTGCCCCATGCCACCTGCTCCCGGATAGCCGCGTACGCGTAATTTAATGGCTTACGACACCTTTGGCCGCCCGGGGGGACGTCCTCTCCGGCCGCCCGGGTACCGCCCTCCGCTCGGGCCGCCCCGCGCCCGGGACGCCGCCGGTGCCCGGCTACCCTTCCCGCGATGACCTCCACGAACGACCGCGCCTCGCTCGCCGACGGCCTGCGCTTCGCGTTCGGCACCCTCACCGTGTTCCCCGTCCGCGTGGCGCGCTGGGACCGTACGGCCGCCCGCGCCGGCATGCTCGGCGCCCCGGCCGCCGGGCTCGCCGTGGGCGGCTGCGCGGCGGTGGCCGGGGCGTCGGCGCTGCTCGCGGGCGCCTCTCCGCTGCTGGCCGGGGTGGCGGCGGTCGCCGTGCCCGCCGTCCTCACCCGGGGGCTGCACCTCGACGGTCTCGCGGACACGGCGGACGGTCTGGGCAGCGCCAGGCCCGCCGAGGACGCGCTGCGGATCATGAAGCGGTCGGACATCGGCCCGTTCGGTGTGATCACCCTGCTGCTGACGCTGTTCGCGCAGGTCGCGGCGGTCGCGGAGCTGTACGGGGAGAGTCCGGCGCGGGGCGCGGTGGCGGTGGTGCTGGCCGGGCTCACCGCCCGGCTCGCGCTCACCCTCGGCTGCCGCGCGGGCGTGCCCCCGGCCCGGCCCGAGGGGCTGGGCGCCGCGGTGGCGGGCACGGTGCCACCGCGGGCCGCCTGGTGCGCGGCGGCGCTGGTCACCGGCGCGGGCGCGGCGGCAGGCGGGCTCTTCGGGGTGACGGGCGCCGTGCACCACGCGCTGGCGGTGGTGGCCGGGCTCGGCGCGGCGGCGCTGCTGCTGGCGCACTGCGTACGACGGTTCGGCGGGGTCACCGGCGATGTGTTCGGCGCGCTCGCGGAGACCGCCGCGACGACCGTGCTCGTCGCGCTGACGCTGAGCTGACCTCCCGCCGGGGCCATGGTGGCGGAGCGCCGTGACGCGTCATGACGAGGGGCGTGCCAAAACGTCGGGAACACCCCCACAGACGAGTGAACCGCCGCCGCTGTGAGGGCCGCCCATCACTGAGCGTAGGCTCGTCCACGCCGCGCGCGGCCGTACGGGCGACGCGGCGGGGACGGCCGGCGCAACCCCCGGCCGTCAGGAACTCAACGGAAGCGAGATTTCACCACCGTGACTGCTCTCACTCTTAAGCCCGCCGGCGCGGCGACCCTGCGCGTCGACGCGATCGTCGTCGGCGTCGCGAAGGGCCCCAAGGGGCCGGTGGCGGCTCCGGGCGCCGAGGACGTGGACAAGGCGTTCGACGGAAAGCTCGCCGCCGTTCTGGAGACCCTCGGTGCCTCCGGCGGCGAGAGCGAGGTGACCAAGCTGCCCTCGCAGGGCGGTCTGAAGGCCCCGGTCGTCCTCGCGGTCGGCCTCGGCACCGTACCGGAGAAGGACGAGACGTACGGCACCGAGACGCTGCGCCGGGCCGCCGGTACCGCGGCGCGCGCCCTCTCCGGCGTCAAGAAGGCCGCGTTCGCGCTGCCCGTCGAGGCGGTCCTGGACATCGAGGCGATCGCCGAGGGCGCGCTGCTCGGCGCGTACGCCTTCACCGCCTACCAGGGCGGCGCGAAGAACGCGAAGAAGGGCGACGGGCCCAAGCAGCCGCTCGGCGAGGTCGTGCTGGTCGGCGCGAAGCCGCGTGACAAGGCCCACAAGGCGGCGGCCGAGCGGGCCGTCGCGCTGGCCGAGGAGGTCAACCGCGCCCGTGACCTGGTCAACACCCCGCCGAACGACCTGACGCCCGCGTCCTTCGCCGCCGTGGCCACCGCCGCGGGCAAGGAGCACGGCATCAAGGTCCAGGTCCTCGACGAGAAGGCCCTCGCCAAGGGCGGCTACGGCGGCATCCTCGGCGTCGGCCAGGGCTCGGTGAACCCGCCGCGCCTGGTGAAGCTCGCGTACACGCACCCCGACGCGGAGAAGACGCTCGCGCTGGTCGGCAAGGGCATCACGTACGACTCGGGCGGCATCTCGCTCAAGCCGGCCGGGCACAACGAGACGATGAAGTGCGACATGAGCGGCGCCGCCGCCGTGTTCGCCTCGGTCGTCACCGCCGCGCGGCTGGGCCTGCCGGTCAACGTCACCGGCTGGCTGGCGCTGGCCGAGAACATGCCGTCGGGGTCGGCGATCCGCCCCGGTGACGTGCTGCGCATGTACAGCGGCAAGACCGTCGAGGTCCTCAACACCGACGCCGAGGGCCGGCTCGTGCTGGCGGACGCGCTGACCCGCGCCTCGGAGGAGAACCCGGACGCGATCGTCGACGTGGCGACCCTGACCGGCGCGATGGTGCTGGCGTTGGGCAACCGCACCTTCGGGATCATGGCCAACGACGACGCGTTCCGTACGTCGCTGCACGAGATCGCCGAGGAGGCGGGCGAGGCGTCCTGGCCGATGCCGCTCCCCTCCGACCTGCGCAAGGGCATGGACTCCCCCACCGCCGACATGGCGAACATGGGCGAGCGGATGGGCGGCGGGCTGGTCGCGGGCCTCTTCCTGAAGGAGTTCGTCGGCGAGGGCATCACCTGGGCCCACCTGGACATCGCGGGTCCCGCGTTCCACGAGGGCGCCCCGTACGGCTACACCCCCAAGGGCGGCACGGGCTCCTCGGTCCGCACCCTGGTGCGGCTGGCGGAACGCACCGCCTCGGGCGACCTGGGCTGACCCGGAGCAGGTGGTGACGTCGGGGGTCGTGGTGCGGGCGGGGAGTGCCGCTCGCACCGTGACCCCCGACCCCGTCGGGCGGCGCACCGTGCAAAGATGGGTAATCGGCAGGACAGGGCCCCCACCACAGGGCCGACGACATAGCGGCCGAAGACCAGCCGCCGCCCGGTCATCGTGAGACCGCGCCCGGCGCACATGCATGGAGGACGTGACGTGGCGAACGACGCCAGCACCGTTTTCGACCTAGTGATCCTCGGCGGCGGTAGCGGCGGTTACGCCGCGGCGCTGCGCGGAGCGCAGCTTGGTCTGGACGTCGCACTGATCGAGAAGAACAAGCTGGGCGGCACCTGCCTGCACAACGGCTGCATCCCCACGAAGGCCCTGCTGCACGCCGGCGAGATCGCCGACCAGGCGCGCGAGAGCGAGCAGTTCGGTGTCAAGGCCACCTTCGAGGGTGTCGACATCGCGGGGGTCCACAAGTACAAGGACGACGTGATCTCGGGCCTGTACAAGGGGCTCCAGGGTCTGGTCGCCTCCCGCAAGGTGACCTTCATCGAGGGCGAGGGCCGGCTCTCCTCCCCCACGTCCGTCGATGTGAACGGCTCGCGGGTCCAGGGCCGCCATGTGCTCCTCGCGACCGGTTCCGTACCGAAGTCGCTCCCGGGCCTGGAGATCGACGGCGACCGGATCATCTCCTCGGACCACGCGCTGACGCTGAACCGCGTCCCGCAGTCCGCGATCATCCTGGGCGGCGGCGTCATCGGCGTCGAGTTCGCCTCCGCGTGGAAGTCCTTCGGCACGGACGTCACCGTCGTCGAGGGTCTGAAGCACCTGGTCCCGGTCGAGGACGAGAACAGCTCGAAGCTGCTGGAGCGCGCGTTCCGCAAGCGCGGGATCAAGTTCAACCTCGGTACGTTCTTCGAGAAGGCCGAGTACACGGAGACGGGCGTCCGCGTCACGCTCGCCGACGGCAAGACCTTCGAGGCGGAGGTGCTGCTGGTCGCGATCGGCCGCGGCCCGGTCTCGCAGGGGCTCGGCTACGAGGAGCAGGGTGTCGCGATCGACCGCGGCTACGTCGTCGTCGACGAGTACATGCGCACGAACGTCGAGACGATCTCGGCCGTCGGTGACCTCGTCCCGACCCTCCAGCTCGCGCACGTGGGCTTCGCCGAGGGCATCCTCGTCGCCGAGCGGCTGGCGGGTCTGAAGACCGTCCCGATCGACTACGACGGTGTGCCGCGGGTCACGTACTGCCACCCCGAGGTCGCCTCCGTCGGCATCACCGAGGCGAAGGCCAAGGAGATCTACGGCGCGGACAAGGTCGTCGCCCTCAAGTACAACCTCGCGGGCAACGGGCGGAGCAAGATCCTCAAGACCTCCGGCGAGATCAAGCTCGTCCAGGTCAAGGACGGTGCCGTGGTCGGTGTCCACATGGTCGGTGACCGTATGGGCGAGCAGGTCGGCGAGGCTCAGCTCATCTACAACTGGGAGGCTCTGCCGGCCGAGGTCGCGCAGCTCATCCACGCGCACCCGACCCAGAGCGAGGCGCTCGGCGAGGCCCACCTGGCCCTGGCCGGCAAGCCGCTGCACTCCCACGACTGATGGATCAGTCCGGGCTCGACGACCACTTCCGTACTTCCCCTCGCTCGGCGCTCCGCGCGAGCTGGGGAGACACCACCGTTAGGAGCAACTGAAACCATGTCGGTTTCCGTAACCCTGCCGGCGCTCGGCGAGAGCGTCACCGAGGGCACTGTCACCCGCTGGCTGAAGGCCGAGGGCGAGCGCGTCGAGGCCGACGAGCCGCTGCTGGAGGTGTCGACCGACAAGGTCGACACCGAGATCCCGGCGCCCGTCGCCGGTGTGCTGGCGTCCATCAAGGTCGCCGAGGACGAGACCGTCGAGGTCGGCGCCGAGCTGGCCGTCATCGACGACGGTACGGGCGGCCACGAGGCGGCCCAGCCGACGGAGGCCGCTCCGGCCCCCGTGGCCGAGCAGGCCCCCGCCGCCGCGCCCGCCCCGGCTCCGGCGGCCGAGGCTCCGGCCGCTCCGGCCCCGGCGGCCGAGGCCGCTCCCGCCGCCGCCCCGGCCGGTGGCGCCTCCGGTACCGATGTCACGCTGCCCGCGCTGGGCGAGTCGGTCACCGAGGGCACCGTCACCCGCTGGCTGAAGGAGGTCGGCGAGGAGGTCGCGGAGGACGAGCCGCTGCTGGAGGTCTCCACCGACAAGGTCGACACCGAGATCCCCGCCCCGGTCGCCGGTGTGCTGCTGGAGATCGTGGTCGGCGAGGACGAGACCGCCGAGGTCGGCGCGAAGCTGGCCGTCATCGGCGCCCCGGGCGCGGCTCCGGCCGCTCCCGCCGCCCCGGCCGCTCCGGCTCCGGCCGCCGCCCCGGCACCGGCTCCGGCGGCTCCGGCCCCGGCCGCCCCCGCTCAGGAGGCCCCGC
>NZ_JBHZDA010000085.1:29630-31769 GCF_042755665.1 Streptomyces sp. NPDC059142 | reverse complement strand
CGGCCGAGGCGCGCGCCGCCGCCCAGCTCTTCTGGGCGCACGGCACGACGAAGGAGGCGCGCGACGTCTGGACCCGGCGCGCGGTCTCGATGGCACGGGCCCGCGCCACCTTCGGGCTGGCGCCCGCGATCACGGCGCTGATGGCCGAACTGGCCGGCGTCATGGCCCCGTACGGCGGCGGCGCGACGAGCGCCGCGTACCTCTTCGAGGAGCTGACGAGCGGCCCGGACGGCTTTGTCACCGGCGCGGGCGCGCGGACGCTGCTCGCCGGGTTCCACCGCGCGGTCGGGACGTCCGCGTACGACGACGACCTGGACGGGCTGGGCGAGGAGGACCTTGACACCCGACGCCAGATTGTCGAGAACTGGCTGACCGCATACGTCGAGTCGAACGGCGTCGCCGCAGCTCAGGGGGGCGATCAGGGAGGCGATGTCCGGGGCGATCTGGCGGAGGCCGTCGCCGTGGAACTCTGCCCCGGCCTCACCCGCCACGACTCCGGGGCGCCGCTCGGCGAGCGCGTCGAGGGGCTGCTCGGGAGCCATCCGAGGATCACGCGCCGCGGTCTGACCGTCCGGCTCGACGAACTCCTCGCTCGTACCGCCGACTTCCGCGAGCGGGTGGCCCCCGGCTTCCGGGAGTACCAGCGCCGGCGCGGCGCGCTGGTCGCCGCCGAACGGGCCCGGCTGCGGCTGGACGACCACCGGCCGCGCGTCATGTCCACGTTCGTGCGCAACCGGCTCATCGACGAGGTCTATCTGCCGCTCATCGGGGACAGCCTCGCCAAGCAGCTCGGCACGGCGGGCGGGACACGGCGGACCGACTCGCACGGCCTGCTGCTGCTCGTCTCCCCGCCCGGGTACGGCAAGACGACGCTCATGGAGTACGTCGCCGACCGGCTCGGCCTGGTCCTGGTGAAGATCAACGGCCCGGCCCTGGGGCACGGCGTCACCTCGCTCGACCCGGAGCAGGCGCCGAACGCCACCGCGCGCCGAGAGGTCGAGAAGATCAACTTCGCGCTGGAGTGCGGCAACAACACCCTGCTCCACCTGGACGACATCCAGCACACCTCGCCCGAACTCCTCCAGCAGTTCATCTCGCTGTGCGACGCCCAGCGCCGCATCGAGGGCGTGTGGAACGGCCGTCCGCGCAGCTACGACCTGCGCGGGAAGCGCTTCGCGGTGTGCATGGCGGGCAATCCGTACACCGAGTCGGGCCAGAGCTTCCGGATCCCGGACATGCTCGCCAACCGCGCCGACGTCTGGAACCTGGGCGAGGTGCTGACGGGCAAGGAGGACGCCTTCGCGCTGAGCTTCGTGGAGAACGCCCTCACCGCCCACCCGGTCCTGGCCCCGCTGGCCGCCCGCGACCGCGCCGACCTCGACCTCTTCGTACGGCTGGCGTCGGGCGACCCGACGGCGCGGGCCGACCGGCTGGTCCACCCGTACGCGCCGGCCGAGTCGGACCGTGTCCTCGCCGTCCTGCGCCATGTCCTGACGGCGCGCGCCACGGTCCTCGCGGTCAACGCGGCGTACATTGCGTCGGCGGCGCGGGCGGAGGCGTCCCGTACGGAGCCGCCGTTCCTGCTCCAGGGCTCGTACCGGAACATGAACAAGATCGTCGCCCGGCTGGACGCGGTGATGAACGACGCCGAGGTCGCCGCCGTCGTCACCGACCACTACGCGGGCGAGGCCCAGACCCTGACGGCGGGCGCGGAGGCGAACCTCCTCAAACTCGCCGAGCTGCGCGGGACGTTGACCGGGGAACAGGCGGACCGCTGGGCGGCGGTCAAGGCGGCCCACGTACGGTCGGCGGCGCTCGGCTCCCCGACGGACGACCCCCTCGCACGGGCGGTCGCGGCGCTGGGGGTCCTGGCGGACCGGGTGGGCGCGGTGGAGTCCGCGATCACGCGGGAACGATCACGCGGGGCTACGCACTGTTGACGGAGCGTGCGAGAAGGTTGACGCTTGGGGTCACGGTGTCATGTCGGATGAGCCGATGAGCGTATGGGGGAGTACGGGGGCCGAGGGGGCACCGGGCCGGGGGAAGAGGGGGGATCGGGGGGCCGGGGGGGGGGGGGCGAGGGGTGGGCCCCCCCCCCCCCCCCAAGAGGGCCCCCCCGGGACCCCCAAACACCCCAGA
>NZ_JBHZDA010000085.1:19034-29622 GCF_042755665.1 Streptomyces sp. NPDC059142 | reverse complement strand
GTGGGGGCGGGGGGGGGGGGGGGGGGGGCGGGGGGGGGGGGGGGGGCGCGGGTACCCCCCCCCCGCCCCGACATGTAAGGCCCCGGATCCTCCGGCAAAACCCCTGATGAGAGCCGTGATCAGCCCCCTGCCGGTGGCCGGGTGCGGCCACCTGCCCGGAACGTCGCCCCTACCGCGACCATCTGAAGGCACCCGCGCGCCCCGGCACCCGCCGTCCCCCGGGACACCCGGCGTGATCTTCCCCCGAGCCACGACACGAGGCCCCGCCGACCGGCACGCCCTCCGCCGAAGTCCCGTACGGAAGCGCCCTTTACGCGGGACGCCTTCCTGTACACAGCAATTTCCGACGCCCTTTCCGGGCCCGCGACCCCCGCCACGGACGCTCCGGTGCCGCACTCCACCCGGCCGCCGCGACGGACGGACGGAGTGCGGCGAGCCCCGGAAGGATCAGCACATCTTGTAGTCGACCTTGGTGGAATTGTACGAACAGGTGTCCGCCTTGGTGCCGTTCGCCTTCTTCAGCGTCGCGGTGTCCTTGTCGTTGTTCCACACGTAGGCCGCGCGGTTCTGGTACCGGTTGGTGGCGGTGTCCTTCCCCTTGCCGGTGCGTACGGTCACCGTCTTCCCCTTGCCGAGGCTGTACGTACCGAAGACGTACTTGTGGTTCGCCGCGTCGACGAGGGTCCAGCCCTTCAGGGAGACCGCCTTCGACGTCGTGTTCCTGATCTGCACGTACTCGGCGTTCAGGGACGCGTTGGAGCGGTTGTCCGTACCCGGCGAGTCGTAATAGATCTTGTACAGATGCACGGAGCCGGCCGCGGCCTGCGCCTGCGTCGGCAACAGGACCACCCCGGCGACGACCGCCAGAGCGGCGGCGGTGAGCGTGCGGGTGCAGCGCATGAGCAATCCCCCATTGATCTCAGGCCGGGCACCCCCCAATGGCAGCCCGGCAGACGCACAGACTATGTCGACCCGCACGCCCTGGTGTGTTTTTCACGAAATCAGAGACACGCCGCGCATGGCCCCCCACGGAACAACTGGCGCACCACAGCCCCTCCCGACAGGACGGCCCCCTCGGGCGACAACAGGACTGCCCCGGACGGGAGATGAAGGCGCGTCGCCTCCCCGTTCCACCCGACGGATTCGGCCTGCTGATGGCGATCAGGCGCCGCTGCGCATCGCGCGGAGCTGTGCTCTCGAACTCCTCGCGTCGAAGGTTGAGGCTGCGGGCTGATCACCGGCGAGGCTGGGATCCGGTCAGGGAAAATCCCGAGGCGATGGCGGCCGACATGACCGGTTGCGAACTCACCACAGCGAAGAAGTTGGTCCGACCGTGACCGAGCCAGGCTCAGCGCGTGCCCTCAAGGGCCCGGCCCCCTGACGGCCCTACCAGTACATGACGAGGGCGGAGCCCGAAAGCCCCGCCCGATCTGCATGTGATCCCGGTTCAGGGCCACACCAGGCAGTACGGCTGGTGTCCGTTCTCGTGGAGGCGGATCGAGAAGTCCTGCCATTCGTGGAGCAGTTGGTAGACGTTGTACGCGTCCTTCGGGCCGCCCCGGTCCGGGACCGTCGACCAGATGAAGGCCGCGGCGCCCACCGATTCCTCGCCGATGCCCCGGAGGGGGTCCACCACCGTCATCGGGAGTTTCACGACCGCGTAGTCCGGGTGCAGGACGACCAGTTCGAGCGGGGGGACCTTGTGCAGGGGCATGCCCTGAATGCCCGTCAGGACCATCGCCGCTATCGTCTCGGGCTTGATCTTGGTGAACATGCCGCCCATGCCCAGCTCGTCGCCGCCCAGTTGCTCCGGGCGCATCGAGATGGGAACGCGGGCCGCCGTGGCTCCGTCGGGCGCGCCGAAGTACTTGTAGGTCACCCCCACCCGGCCACCACTCCTGATTTCCGGAGCTTCCTCGCGGCGCGCCTCGCGCTCGTGGCGCTCGCCGCGTCGGTGTTTCCCTCGCCGGGCAGGCTCGGGACCCAGGTCGTCTGTACCCTCGCCCAGTCCGCCACCGCGATGCATATCTCCACCCGACCACTCGCAGCCCCGGCCGCGCAACCCGATCATCGTGACAGTGACCTCCCCCACGAACGCCCCGTGAAACACCTGTCCGCAGATACGTCCGAGCCTCTGACACCATGGATTGCGTGAGCTTCCCCTATGACGCCCCAGTTTCGCAGACACTCTTTGACCGTGCGGCCCTCGTGACGCCCGGAGGCGTGAACTCTCCTGTCCGCGCCTTTCGCGCGGTGGGGGGTACGCCCCGGTTCATGGTGTCCGGTAACGGTCCATACCTCATCGATGCGGACGGTCGCGAATATGTCGACCTCGTATGTTCCTGGGGGCCGATGATCCTCGGACATTCCCACCCGGAAGTGATCGCGGCCGTGCAGGCCGCCGTCGCGCGCGGTACCTCCTTCGGTACGCCCGGTGAGGGTGAGGTCGCGCTCGCCGAGGAGATCGTGGCCCGGATCGCGCCCGTCGAGCAGGTGCGGCTCGTGTCCTCCGGTACGGAGGCGACCATGTCGGCCATCCGGCTCGCCCGCGGGTTCACCGGGCGGGCGAAGGTCGTGAAGTTCGCCGGCTGCTACCACGGGCATGTCGACGCGCTCCTCGCCGCCGCCGGCTCCGGGGTCGCGACGTTCGGGCTGCCGGACACCCCCGGGGTGACCGGCGCGCAGGCCGGGGACACGATCGTCCTGCCGTACAACGACCTCGACGCCGTGCGCCGGGCCTTCGCCGCGTACCCCGGTGAGATCGCGTGCGTGATCACCGAGGCGTCCCCGGGCAACATGGGCGTCGTACCGCCGCGCGACGGGTTCAACGCCGGGCTCAAGGAGATCTGCGCCGCCGACGGCGCGCTGTACATCTCCGACGAGGTGATGACCGGATTCCGTACGTCCAAGGCCGGCTGGTACGGCGTCGACGGGGTCGCGCCCGACCTGATGACCTTCGGCAAGGTCATGGGCGGTGGCTTCCCCGCCGCCGCGTTCGGCGGTCGCGCCGATGTCATGGGGCGGCTCGCCCCCGCCGGGCCCGTCTACCAGGCCGGCACGCTCTCCGGGAACCCGGTCGCCACCGCCGCCGGTCTCGCGCAGCTCCGGCTGCTCGACGACGCGGCGTACGAGAAGGTCGACGCGGTCTCCGAGCAGATCCAGGGGCTCGTGACGGCCGCGCTGAACAAGGAGGGCGTCGCCCACCGGGTGCAGACGGCGAGCAACATGTTCTCCGTCTTCTTCACGGCCGACGAGGTACGTGACTACGAGGGGGCCAAGCGGCAGCAGTCGTTCCGCTTCACCCCCTTCTTCCACTCGATGCTCGCCGACGGCGTCTACCTGCCGCCGTCGTCCTTCGAGTCCTGGTTCGTCTCCACCGCCCACGACGAGCGGGCCGTCGAGCGGATCGCCGCCGCGCTGCCCGCCGCCGCGCGCGCCGCCGCCGAAGCCACGGACCCCGACACCCGGCCGGAGAGTGCCGCATGAGTCAGAGTGCAGGGAACAGCGCAGCGAACGGTGAGGAGATCACCGTCGTCCATCTGATGCGCCACGGGGAGGTGCACAACCCGGACGGCGTCCTGTACGGGAGACGCCCCGGCTACCACCTCTCGGAGCTGGGGCGCCGTATGGCCGACCGGGTCGCCGAGCACCTCGCCGAGCGCGACATCACCCATGTCGTCGCCTCCCCGCTGGAGCGGGCGCAGGAGACCGCCGCGCCGATCGCCAAGACGCACGGGCTGACCCTCGACACCGACGGCCGGCTGATCGAGGCCGCGAACGTCTTCGAGGGCAAGACCTTCGGTGTCGGTGACGGCGCGCTGCGGCGCCCCGCCAACTGGAAGTACCTCACCAACCCCTTCCAGCCGTCCTGGGGCGAGCCGTACGTCGACCAGGTCGTCCGGATGGTGGGCGCGCTGACGGCGGCGCGGGACGCGGCCCGGGGCCACGAGGCCGTCTGCGTCAGCCATCAGCTCCCCATCTGGATCGTGCGCAGCTTCGTCGAGCGGCGCAGGCTCTGGCACGACCCGCGGCGCCGGCAGTGCACCCTCGCCTCCCTGACGAGCTTCACCTATCAGGGCGACAAGATCGTCTCGGTCGGCTACTCCGAGCCGGCCCGCGATCTCGTACCGCCGCATCTGCTCGCGGGTGCCAAGCCGGTGAAGGGCGGGGCCAAGGCGTTCGGGGCCTGAGGCGCGTCGGTGGCGCAGGCCCCGTGCTCGTCGGCCGGCCTTTCGCCGGATCGGCCCTGGGATCGGTCCGGCTCCTGTCCGGATCCGGTTCGCCGCCGGGTCAGCTCCCTGGGCAGGTCCGGTTCCTGGTCAGGTCAGGGTCAGGTCAGGTCAGGTCCGGTCCGGTTCCTGGCCGGGGCCGGGGCCGGGCCGTCCTCGGTGGCTGAGGACGTGATTGTCACAGTCACTGTTACGCATGAAAAAGTGTGACAAGTTTAGGAACCTTCGCGTTCGGTAGCAGCTCCTATGAGTTGCCGCTTGTAGGACTTTATGAGCGGCGTACATACGGACGAACGAGCGCGGATGGGATCTGTAATGCGCCACATGAGTCGGAGGAGTCTGCTCGGAGCCGGGATGGGGGCCGCCGCCGCGATGGGTGTCGCGGCCTGTTCCGCCGGTCACGCGTCGCAGGGGAGCGGCGCGGGCAAGGCCGGTGGCGGGGACGCGAGCGGGCGTCCCACGCCCGAGGACGTCAGGCTCATCGGGGACGGTTCCACCTCCGACACCGGGAAGCAGCCCCACCAGCCGAGCGCGCCGGTGCCGCTGGAGCCCGGTCAGACCCCGCCGCAGTTCGTGATCTTCTCCTGGGACGGGGCGGGCGAGGTCGGCAACGGCCTCTTCCCGCGCTTCCTGGAACTCGCCAAGGACCACGGCGCGGCGATGACCTTCTTCCTCTCGGGGCTCTATCTGCTGCCCGAGTCGAAGAAGACGCTCTACCGCCCGCCGAACAATCCGGTTGGCGCCTCCGACATCGGGTATCTCACGGACCCCCACATAAAGGACACCCTCAAGAACGTCCGGCAGGCGTGGCTGGACGGCCATGAGATCGGCACCCACTTCAACGGGCATTTCTGCGGCGGCACCGGCACCGTCGGCAACTGGACCCCGGAGCAGTGGCGCAACGAGATCGACCAGGCCGTCTCCTTCGTCACGCAGTGGCGTACGAACACCGGCTGGACCGATCTCGACCCGCTGCCCTTCGACTACCACAAGGAGCTGATCGGCGGCCGTACGCCGTGTCTGCTCGGCCAGGAGAACCTGCTGCCCACGGCCCGGAAGCTGGGCTGGCGGTACGACGCCAGCTCGCCCGGCGGCACCCAGGTCTGGCCGGACAAGCTCGGGGGGATCTGGAACTTCCCGCTCCAGGCGGTTCCTTTCCCCGGGCATTCCTTCGAAGTCCTCTCCATGGACTACAACATGCTCGCCAACCAGTCGAAGAACTCGACCAACGGAATGACCTCCCGCTATCCGGAATGGCGCAAGCAGGCGGCCGAGGCATATCTCGCCGGATTCAATCGCGCGTACGAGACGAACCGTGCGCCGTTCTTCATCGGGAACCATTTCGAGCAGTGGAACGGCGGCATCTACATGGACGCCGTGGAAGAGGCCCTGAAGGGCATGGCGGGCAAGAAGGACGTACGGCTGGTGTCGTTCCGCCAGTTCACCGACTGGCTCGACGTCCAGGACCCGGCGGTGCTCGACCAGCTCCGTTCCCTCGGCGTCGGACAGCAGCCGGCCGGCGGCTGGAACACGTTCCTGAAGGCACCCGGGGCCTCCGCCGGCACGTCCGCCCGCGGCTGAGGGGCCGGAGGGAACCGTCGGAAACGCCCCGGCCTCGGGTCTCGCCTCGGATCCGGCCGGGGCCCGGCCCGTGCCTCGACCCCGGTCTTGAACCCGGCCCCGATCCCTGCTTTGGCCCCGGTCTTGATCCCTGCCTCGATCCCGGTCTCGAAACCGGTCTCGGTCCCGGTCTTGAAACCGGCCTCAGTCCTGGACTCGATCCCGGCCTTGATCCCGGTCTTGGCGTCGGCCGAAAACTTTACTTCGGGCTTTACGGGCATGAAGGGGGGTGCCCAAGATCCTCGAATCGCCCATGCGAAACTTTTCACATGAACTCAGGCCGCGCCCCACGACGCCGTTCTGACCGCCGGCTCCGCACCGTCCTGCCTCTCGTCGCCGCTGCGTCGGCGATGACGCTCACGGCCTGCGGCAGCGGCGGCCAGTCCGGCGGCGGCGGTGACACCAACTTCGTGACCAACACCGGCGGCGTCTCCACCGTCGCCGCGGGCGAGCGTCAGCCGATCAAGAAGATCGCGGGGGAGACCCTCGAAGGCGAGCAGCTCGACGTGGCCGACCTCAAGGGCAAGGTCGTCGTGCTGAACGTCTGGGGGTCGTGGTGCCCGCCCTGCCGCGCCGAGGCCCCGCACTTCGCGAAGGTCGCCAAGGAGACCGCGTCGAAGGGCGTGGAGTTCGTCGGACTCAACACCCGGGACCCCAACAAGGGCCCCGCCCTCGCCTTCGAGAAGGACTACGGCGTCGAGTACCCGAGCCTGTACGACCCGACGGGCAAGCTCATCGTCAGCGGCTTCCCCAAGGGCAGCCTGAATCCGCAGTCCATCCCCTCCACCATCGTGCTCGACCGGGAAGGGAAGATCGCGGCGCGCTCACTGATGGCGCTCAACGAGGAGAAACTGCGGAAGATGATCGACCCGCTGATCGCGGAGAAGTGATCCCGTGCAGTTTCCCCAGGCCGACACCCTCGCCCAGGCCCAGTTCCTCGCCGAGGCGACCGGCAGGAACGAGACCGTCTTCAGCGGGGCGCTGCTGATCGCCCTGCCGATCGCGCTGCTGGCCGGGCTGGTCTCCTTCTTCTCCCCGTGCGTCCTGCCGCTCGTACCCGGTTACCTCTCGTACGTCACCGGCGTCAGCGGCACCGACCTGGCGGACGCCCGGCGCGGCCGGATGCTGGCCGGAGCCTCCCTCTTCGTCCTCGGCTTCACCGCCGTCTTCGTCTCGGGCGGGGCGCTCTTCGGCTACTTCGGCAGCACGCTCCAGGAGTACCGGGACACCCTCTCCAAGGTGCTCGGTGTGCTCATGATCGTCATGGGCGCGTTCTTCATGGGGCTGATGCCCTGGCTCACCCAGCGCGAATTCCGCTTCCACCGGCGTCCGATGACCGGCCTCGCGAGCGCCCCCCTGCTGGGTGCGCTCTTCGGGATCGGCTGGACGCCCTGCCTCGGTCCGACGTTCTCCTCCGTCAACGCGCTGGCGTTCGAACAGGCGAGCGCCGGTCGCGGGGCCATACTGACCGTCGCGTACTGCCTGGGTCTCGGAGTGCCGTTCATCCTCGGCGCGGTGGCCTTCCGCAAGGCGCTCGGCGCCTTCTCCTGGATCAAGCGCCACTACACCTGGGTGATGCGGATCGGCGGCATCATGATGATCGCGACCGGTCTGCTGCTGCTGACCGGCGCGTGGGACAGCATCGTGCAGGCGACGCAGACCTGGTCCAACGGCTTCACGGTGGGGATCTAGTTCCATGAGCAAGGCGTCCACGAGCGGGAAATCCATGAGCGACACCGAGACCGACAGCAGCACCGACAGCAGCACCCACAGCGGCACCGACAGCGGTGCCGGCGCCGACAGTGACACCGCCACCGGCGCCGACAGCGAGACCGGCACCGACAGCAGCACCGACAGCGGCACCGGGAGCGAGGCCGACGCCCGTGAACTCGGCGCCGCCGGCTCCCAGCTCTCCACCGCCCCCCGCGAGGAGCGCTACGACACCCTCGTCGGGGGGCCCACCCTCGGGATCATCGGCTGGGCGCGCTGGTTCTGGCGCCAGCTCACCTCCATGCGCGTCGCGCTGATCCTGCTCTTCCTGCTCTCCCTCGGCGCCATCCCCGGCTCCCTGATCCCGCAGGACAGCGTCGACGAGCTGAAGGTCCAGGACTTCAAGGACCGCCACGAGACGCTCGCGCCGGTCTTCGACAAGCTCCAGCTCTTCCACGTCTACAGCTCGGTGTGGTTCTCCGCGATCTACATCCTGCTGTTCATCTCGCTGATCGGCTGCATCGTCCCGCGCACCTGGCAGTTCGTCGGCCAGTTGCGGGGCCGCCCGCCGGGCGCGCCCCGGCGGCTCGACCGGCTGCCCGCGTACACGACCTGGCGCACCACCGCCGAGCCCGAGGCCGTCCGCACCGCCGCGCTCGCCATCCTGAAGAAGCGCCGCTTCCGCGCCGAGGGCGCCGGTGACGCCGTCGCCGCCGAGAAGGGGTACCTCCGCGAGGCGGGCAACCTGGCCTTCCACATCGCGCTCATCGTGATGCTCCTCGCCTTCGCCGCGGGGCAGCTCTACAAGTCCGAGGGCGGCAAGCTGGTCGTCGAGGGCGACGGCTTCGCCAACACCCTCACCCAGTACGACGACTTCAGGTCCGGCTCGCTCTTCGACACGAACGACCTGGCGCCGTTCAGCTTCCGGCTCGACAAGTTCATCGGTACGTACGAGCGCAGCGGACCACAGCTCGGCACGCCCCGTACGTACGAGGCGAACGTCCACTACACCGACGGCGCCGACGGCGAGGAGCGCAAGTCGGTCATCAAGGTCAACGAGCCGCTGGTGGTCGACGGCTCGAAGGTCTATCTGATCGGGCACGGGTACGCGCCCGTCGTCACCGTCAGGGACGGCCGCGGCGAGGTCGTCTTCAACGGCGCCGTCCCGCTGCTGCCCATCGACAGCAACGCCTCGTCCACGGGCGCCATCAAGGTGATGGACGGCTACCGGGACAAGAACGGCAAGAAGGACCAGCTCGGTTTCGCCGCGTTCTTCGTGCCGACGTACGGCGGCGGCGAGGGCGGCGCGACCAAGATGTTCTCGCGGTTCCCCGCGCTCGACTTCCCCGTGCTCAACGTGGGCGCGTACCACGGCAGTCTCGGCGTGGACGCCGGAGTGCCGCAGAACGTGTACCAGCTCGACACCCGCAAGATGAAGGCGTTCAAGGACGCCAAGGGCGAGCTGTTGAAGAAGACCCTGCTGCCCGGTGAGAAGCTCACCCTGCCGGACGGCGCCGGATCGATCACCTTCGAGAAGGACGTCAAGGAGTGGGCGACGTTCCAGATCTCGCACCAGCCCGGCGACGGCTGGGCGCTCACCGGGGCGATCGCGGCCATCGCAGGACTGGCCGGATCGCTCTTCATCCAGCGGCGCCGGGTCTGGGTCCGGGCCGTACGGGGCGCCGACGGCGTCACCGTGGTCGAGATGGCGGGCCTCGGCCGCAGCGAGTCCGCCAAGCTCCCCGAGGAACTGGCCGAACTGGCCGGCACCCTCCATTCAGAGGCGCCCAGCGCGCCTGCACCCGCACGTGAGACTGCCGAAGTCGAAGGGGCTGAGAAGTGACTCTCGCCGCCGCAGCAACCAACGAAAGCCTGGCGCAGACCAGTAACGTCCTGATCTATTCGGCCATGGCCGTCTACCTGCTCGCCTTCTTCGCCCATATCGCCGAGTGGCTGTTCGGCAGCCGCAGCAAGGTCGCCCGTACGGCCGCCGCGCTGACCGGCGACGCCAAGGGCACCGCGGCCACCTCCGTACCGGTGGAGGTCAAGCAGCAGGGCGGCGCGACCGCCGTCCTGGAGCGGCCGAAGATCATCACCCGCTCCGCCTCCGGGGTCCGCGACATCCCGGACGGTCCCGGCGCGGCGGGCGGCGATGCGCAGGGCGACCTGTACGGCCGGATCGCCGTCTCCCTCACCGTCCTCGCCTGGGTGGTCGAGGCGGCGGGGGTGGTCACCCGCGCGCTGTCCGTGCAGCGGGCGCCGTGGGGCAACATGTACGAGTTCAACATCACCTTCTCCACGGTGGCCGTCGGGGTGTACCTCGGCTTCCTCCTGCTGAAGAAGAACGTCCGCTGGCTCGGCCTGCCGCTGATCACCACGGTCCTGCTCGACCTCGGCCTCGCGGTCACGGTCCTTTACACCGCGAGCGACCAGCTCGTACCGGCCCTCCACTCGTACTGGCTGTGGATCCACGTCTCCACCGCGATCTTCTGCGGCGCGGTCTTCTACGTCGGCGGGGTCGCCACGCTGCTCTACCTCTTCCGGGAGCGGTACGAGTCGAAGCTGGCCGCCGGGCTCACGCCGGGCGCCTTCGCCACCTCCGTGATGGAGCGGCTGCCCGCCTCGGCGACGCTCGACAAGTTCGCGTACCGCGTGAACGCCGCCGTCTTCCCGCTCTGGACCTTCACCATCATCGCGGGCGCGATCTGGGCGGGCGACGCGTGGGGCCGCTACTGGGGCTGGGACCCCAAGGAGGTCTGGTCCTTCATCACCTGGGTCGCCTTCGCCGCCTACCTGCACGCGCGCGCCACGGCCGGCTGGAAGGGGCGCAAGGCCGCCTATCTGGCGCTGATCGCCTTCGGCTGCTGGCTCTTCAACTACTACGGCGTCAACATCTTCGTCTCCGGAAAGCACTCGTACGCGGACGTCTAGACGCGTTGTTCCGAGGTGGCCCCGCAGGCGGGACCCCGGAACAGCTCGTCCAGCCCCCCACCGTACGAAGAGGCGCCCCGCGCGGATCACTTCCGCGC
>NZ_JBHZDA010000085.1:0-19024 GCF_042755665.1 Streptomyces sp. NPDC059142 | reverse complement strand
GCCCCCCCCGCGCCCGCGCGCCCCCCCCCCCCCCCCCCGCCTCGTCATCTGTGCGGGCGGCCGGAACGCCGCTCAGCCCTCGCCGATGTCCTCGTGCCACAGTCCGGGGCTGCGCCCGATGAACTCCCGCATCAGCGCCACGCACTCCGCCGCGTCGAGTAGCACGATCTCCACGCCGTGCTCCGCGAGCCAGTCATGGCCGCCGTGGAAGGTCCGCGCCTCCCCGATCACCACCCGGGAGATCCCGAACTGCCGTACCAGCCCGCTGCAGTACCAGCACGGCGAGAGCGTCGTCACCATCGTCGTGCCCCGGTACGAGCGCTGCCGCCCCGCGGCCCGGAAGGCGGCCGTCTCCGCGTGCAGGGACGGATCCCCGTCCTGTACGCGCCGGTTGTGGCCCCGGCCGAGCAGCGTCCCGTCCGCGCCGTACAGCGCCGCGCCGATCGGGATACCGCCCTCGGCCAGCCCGGCCCGCGCCTCCTCGACGGCGGTCGCCAGCCACGCCCGTGCCCGCGCCTCGTCGGCGCCGTCGGCCCCGTACACGGCCGTCAGGGCTTCGGCGGGGTGTCGTCCGCGCTGCCGCCGCCCTTCTCGCGGCGCTCGATCTCCTCCTCGCGGCGGCGCAGATCGGCCTCCCACCGCTGGAGGTGCGCGGAGTCGTCGTCCTCGGCGGCCCCGGCCTTGTCCCGGGACCCGTCGGTCCCATCGGTCCCGTCCGTGGCCTTGCGGTCCTTGAGGGACTTCAGGAAGTCGGGGTTGTCGTCAGGGGCCACCCAGCCGCCGCCGCGCGGCGCCGTCCTGCGCTCCCGTCCCACGATGAGCCAGGCCACCGAACCGACCAGCGGGAAGAGCAGCACCAGGATCGCCCAGATCGGCTTCGGGAGGTACTTGACCTCCTGCTCCTCGGTGGTGATGCAGTCGATGAACGCGTAGATGCTGAGAGCCAGCGGCACCAGAATCATCAGCACCCGAAGCATGGCGCTCCCCCTGCTCGTGGAGTTCGAGACCGGATCGCGGCCCCCGTGACAGGTCCAGCGTACCGAGTAGCCGATACTGGACGGCATGGCTTACGACGATCTTCGCTCGCTCCTCCGGGCGCTGGAGCGCGACGGCGACCTCAAGCGCATCAAGGCCGAAGTCGACCCGTACCTGGAAGTCGGGGAGATCGTCGACCGGGTGAACAAGGCCGGCGGTCCCGCGCTGCTCTTCGAGAACGTGCGCGGCTCCTCGATGCCGCTGGCGATGAACGTGTACGGGACGGACCGCCGGCTCCTCAAGGCGCTCGGGCTGAAGTCCTACAGCGACATCAGCGACAAGATCGGCGGCCTGCTCAAGCCCGAGCTGCCGCAGGGCTTCATCGGGGTGCGCGAGGCGTTCGGGAAGCTCGGCGCGATGGCCCACGTACCGCCGAAGAAGATCAAGGACGCGCCGGTCCAGGAAATCGTTCTCACGGGTGACGACGTCGACCTCGACCAGTTGCCCGCGCTCTTCACCTGGCCCCAGGACGGCGGCTCCTTCTTCAACCTCGGGCTGACGCACACCAAGCACCCGGAGACCGGGGTCCGCAACCTCGGGCTCTACCGGCTCCAGCGCCACGACCGGCGCACCATCGGGATGCACTGGCAGATCCACAAGGACAGCCGCAACCACTACCAGGTGGCGGCCAAGCGCGGGGAGCGGCTGCCGGTCGCCATCGCGTTCGGGTGCCCGCCCGCCGTCACGTACGCCTCCACCGCGCCGCTCCCCGGCGACATCGACGAGTACCTGTTCGCGGGGTTCGTGCAGGGCCGGCGGATCGAGATGGTCGACTGCAAGACCGTGCCGCTCCAGGTCCCGGCCAACGCCGAGGTCGTCATCGAGGGGTGGCTGGAGCCGGGGAAGACGCTGCCGGAGGGCCCGTTCGGGGACCACACCGGCTTCTACACCCCGCAGGAGGAGTTCCCCGCGCTCACCATCGACTGTGTGACGATGCGGAAGAGGCCGCTGCTCCAGTCGATCGTGGTCGGCCGGCCGCCGACGGAGGACGGGCCGCTGGGGCGGGCGACGGAACGGTTCTTCCTGCCGCTGCTGAAGATCATCGTGCCGGACATCGTGGACTACCACCTCCCGGAGTCGGGCGGGTTCCACAACTGTGCGATCGTTTCGATCGACAAGAAGTACCCCAAACACGCGCAGAAGGTGATGCACGCCATCTGGGGCGCGCACATGATGTCGCTGACCAAGCTGATCGTGGTCGTGGACGCGGACTGCGATGTGCACGATCTGCACGAGGTGTCCTGGCGGGCGCTGGGCAACACCGACTACGCGCGCGACCTCACCGTCGTCGAGGGCCCGGTCGACCATCTCGACCACGCGTCGTACCAGCAGTTCTGGGGCGGCAAGGCGGGGATCGACGCGACGCGCAAGCTTCCCGAGGAGGGGTACACGCGGGACGGCGGCTGGCCCGAGATGGTCGAGTCCGACCCGCAGACGGCGGCGAAAGTCGACCGCCGGTGGAGGGAGTACGGGCTGTGACCAGCGCAGCGGCGGCAGTACCGCAGCCGGGCCGGACGAAGGCGTTTCTGCGCCTCGTGATGATCGAGCACTCGGTCTTCGCGCTGCCTTTCGCCTACATCGCCGCACTGACCGCGATGTTCCAGCTCGACCGGAACGTGCACTGGGGCCGGCTGCTGCTGGTCACGGTCGCGATGGTCGGGCTCCGTACGTTCGCGATGGCGTGCAACCGGATCATCGACCGCGAGATCGACGCCCGCAATCCCCGCACGGCGGGGCGCGAACTGGTGACCGGCGCGGTCTCCGTCCGGTCCGCGTGGACGGGCGCGCTGATCGCCGTCGTCGTCTTCCTCGGGGCGGCGGCGGCGCTCAACCCGCTCTGTCTCGCGCTCGCGCCGATCGCCGTGATCCCGATGGTGGTCTATCCGTACGGGAAGCGGTTCACGCACTACCCGCACGCCATCCTCGGTCTCGCCCAGGCGATCGGCCCCGTCGGCGCCTGGCTCGCCGTCACCGGGTCCTGGTCGTGGGACGCGGTCATCCTGGGCCTCGCGGTGGGGATCTGGATCGGCGGCTTCGACCTGATCTTCGCCTGCCAGGACGTGCAGGCGGACCGGGCGCACGGAGTGCTCTCCGTACCGGCGCGGTTCGGGATCCCGGGGGCGCTGTACGGGGCGCGCGTGTGCCACGCCGTGACGACGGCGCTGCTGGTCTGGTACGCGCTGGCCACCGGCGCCGGGGCGTTCTTCTGGGCCGGGCTGGTGATCGTCGTGGGCGCGTTCCTCTACGAGCACACCATCGTGCGGCCCCATGACCTGTCGCGGCTGAACCGGGCGTTCTTCTCGGTGAACGGGTTCATCGGGATCGCCCTGTTCGTCTGCGCGCTGCTGGACCTGCTGGTGCGGGGCCTCACGCTCTGAGGCGAGCGGCCCGCGGGCGCACGGCCCGCGGGCACGCGCTCAGCCTATGAGTTCGTTCGCCGGCGGCCTCCTGCGGAACATGAAGGCGGCCATGACCCCGCCGATCAGCCCGAAGAGATGGCCCTGCCAGCTCACCGCCGGGTTGGTCGGCAGGACGCCCCAGAGCGTCGAGCCGTACACCGCGAGCACCAGCAGACCGGTCACCATGTCCACCGCGCTGCGGTCCACGAAGCCGCGGACCAGCAGATAGCCGAGCAGTCCGAAGACGACGCCGGAGGCGCCCGCCGTGACCGAGTGGTCGGCGGCGGTGAGCCAGACACCGAGTCCGCCGACGACCATGATCGTCAGGACGACGGCGGCGAACCGCCGCAGCCCGTTGAGCGCGGCGAGGAAGCCGAGGACCAGCAGCGGCACGGTGTTGGACGCGAGATGGTCGAAGCCGTGGTGCAGGAACGCCATCGGGATGACGTCGCGCAGCTCACCGATCTCGCGCGGGCTCAGCCCGTACGTGCTCAGCGAGCCCGTGGCGCCGTTGACCGCCTCCAGGACCCAGAGCAGCGCGACCCACCCGAGCATCAGCGCGGCGGCGCCCTTCACGCGGTCGGCGCGGGTACGCGGGGTCGAGGCGGTCGAGGCGGTCGGTCCGACGGGTGAGTACGGCATCGCAGGCCCCCTGTGGTCCACGGTGGTCCATGTGCTCCCTTCTGCGGAGAACGTCCGGGACCCGGCCGTCGGTTCCTGACCGGGGCCGCCGGATAGGCTCGGAGCCGTGAAACCCGGATCGAACGCAGACCACCACAGCCCGCCCGCGCCCAGGCGGCCCTGGATCGTCGGGGTCTCCGGCGCGTCCGGGACGCCGTACGCCGCGGCCGTGCTGCGCGGGCTGCTGGCGGCCGGCGAGAGCGTCGACCTCGTCGTCAGCAGGGCGTCCCGGCTGACGCTGCTCGACGAGACGGGCATCGCCTTCCGGGACGCGCACTGGCGGGAGGACCTGGCCGCCTGGCTGGCGCGCGGCGCCGACGGCAAGCCGGGGACCTTCACGGGCGGGCGGGCGTCCGGCCTCTCGGACGTACGGCACTGGGCCGCCGGGGACCTGGCGGCCGGGCCGTCCTCCGGCTCGTACCCCTCGAAGGGGATGCTGATCGTGCCCGCCTCGACGGCGTGCGTGGCCGGGGTGGCGCTCGGGCTCTCGAAGGACCTGCTCCAGCGGACGGCGAGCGTCACGCTGAAGGAGCGCAGGAAGCTGGTCGTCGCCGTACGGGAGACGCCGCTGAACGGACAGACGCTGGAGCACCTGGTGACGCTGGACCGGGCGGGCGCCGTGGTGCTGCCCGCCTCACCGGCGTTCTACGCGGGGGCGACGCACATCCAGGACCTGGTCGACTTCGTCGCCGGGCGGGTGCTGGACGCGGCAGGGGTGGAGCACGGGCTGTACCGGCGCTGGGAGGGAGAGCTGGGGGGCTCTCGTGAGCGGGGCGGCGGACCGGACGACGGGCTGCGCCACGGCTGATCATTCTTCTGATCATTTGGCAAATTCGCAGGACTTCGCCTCTTCGTGCCTTAGATTCTCTCTATATCTTTGCGGGATCGCTGAATAATGGAAGGTTTCAGGCATATGGACGCCGTGGACAGGCAGCTCATCCAGGCCCTCAGGGAGAACGGCAGAGCCTCGTACGCGGAGCTGGGCCGCCTCGTCGGGCTCTCCGGCCCCAGCGTCACCGACCGCATCAACCGTCTCGAAGCGGCGGGCGTCATCATCGGCTACCGCGCCACCGTCGACTCCGCCTCGCTCGGCCTCGGGGTCACCGCGCTGATCGGGATCTCGCTCTCCGACGCCGCCGACCACGAGGACGTGGCGCGCCGGATGCGCGACCTCGGCGAGATCGAGGACTGCTGGTTCATCGCGGGCGACGACTCGTACATGCTCAAGGTGCGCGCGAGCGACGTCGACGGCCTGGAGAAGACGATCGGGCGGCTGAGCGGCACCAAGGGCGTCTCCCGGACCCGTACGACCATCGTGCTCTCCACGAAGTGGGAGAACCGGGTGGGCGAACTCCCCGAGGACTGACCGTGGCGCCGACCGGGGGACCGACCGAGGGCCGCCTCGGGGACTGTCGGTCGGAGGGCGTAGGCTCGACAGGCCCGATTGGTAGACGTATGGGAGGCGGCCTGATGACTGCGTCTGTGCAGGATGTGGGTTTCAAGCGCGAGCTGGAAGCCAAGGTCCTGGCCGGTGAGCGGCTGACGCGCGAGGACGGCATCGCCCTGTACGAGTCGGACGACCTCGCCTGGCTCGGCGGTCTCGCCCACGAGGTGCGGACCCGTAAGAACGGCGACGTGGTCCACTTCAACGTCAACCGGCACCTCAACATGACGAACGTGTGCACCGCGTCGTGCGCGTACTGCTCGTTCCAGCGCAAGCCGGGCGAGAAGGACGCGTACACGATGCGCATCGAGGAGGCCGTCCGTCTCGCCAAGGCGATGGAGGGCGAGAACCTCACCGAGCTGCACATCGTCAACGGCCTCCACCCGACGCTGCCGTGGCGGTACTACCCGCGCTCGCTCAGCGCGCTGAAGGAGGCCCTGCCCCAGGTCTCCCTCAAGGCGTTCACCGCCACCGAGATCCACCACTTCGAGACGATCTCCGGGCTCTCCGCCTCCGAGATCCTCGACGAGCTGATCGACGCCGGCCTGGAGTCGCTGACCGGCGGCGGCGCCGAGATCTTCGACTGGGAGGTCCGGCAGCACATCGTCGACCACGCCACCCACTGGGAGGACTGGTCGCGCATCCACCGCCTCGCGCACGAGAAGGGGCTCAAGACCCCCTGCACGATGCTGTACGGACACGTCGAGGAGCCCCGGCACCGGGTGGACCACGTCCTGCGGCTGCGCGAACTCCAGGACGAGACCGGCGGCTTCCAGGTCTTCATCCCGCTGCGCTACCAGCACGACTTCGTGGACATGAAGGACGGCAAGGTCCGCAACCGCCTCCAGGCGCGGACGTCGATGGCGACCGGCGCCGAGGCGCTGAAGACCTTCGCGGTCTCCCGGCTGCTCTTCGACAACGTCCCCCACGTCAAGGTCTTCTGGGTGATGCACGGCGTGCAGACGGCGCAGCTCGCCCTCCAGCACGGCGCGGACGACATGGACGGCTCGGTCGTCGAGTACAAGATCACGCACGACGCGGACAACTACGGCACGCCCAACAAGCTCGGCCGTGAGGATCTGCTCGACCTCATCCGCGACGCGGGCTTCCGCCCCGTCGAGCGGAACACCCGCTACGAGATCATCCGCGAGTACCCGGGCCCGGACCAGGACCGCCGCGAGACCCCGCAGGCGATGCGGGTCTGAGACGGGGTTTCCGATGGCGCTCACGTTCGAGCTGGATCCGGCGGTGGACCGCGCCCTGCGCGACGGGGTCCTCGCCCTGTGGACGGACGTCTCCAACGCCGGCGGCGCGGTGGGATTCGTCCCGCCGGTGACGGCCGAGGACATCCGTCCCGAGCTGGTCAAGCACTTCGCGGCGATGGCCGAGGGCCGCACCCGGCTGCTGGTCGGGTACGACGAGGAGGGCGCCGTCGCCGCGGTGGCCTTCCTCACCCTCAACACCCACCGGCTGATGCGCCACTGGCTCTGGCTCTACACGGTGATGGTCCACCCCCGGCACCAGGGCCGGGGGTACGGCCGCGACCTCATGGCGGCGGCGGCCGACGCGGCGCGCTCCGTCGGGGGCATCGAGTCGATACGGCTCACCTGCCGGGGCGGCACCGGCGCGGACGCGTTCTACGCGGCCTGCGGCTACAAGGAGGTCGGCCGGGTGCCGGACGCGATCAGGGTCGCCCCCGGCGACGACCGCGACGACATCACGATGCTGCTCCCGCTGGACCGGCGCTGAACGGTGCGTGCTTCACTGTCGGTACGCCTTTCGCCCATTTGGAAGAAGAGAGAAGGCCCGCTGTGACCGCTGTGAAGACAGGCGCCACCCTCCGGTACACCGCGATGCGCCTGGGCATCTTCGTCGCCAGCTTCGTCGTCGTCGCCGGACTGGTCCAGGTCGGCGTACTGCCCAAGGGGCTCGGCGACTCGAACTTCATCTGGGTGCTGCTGCTCGCCATCGTCATCTCCGCGCCGCTCAGCTTCATCCTGCTGCGCAAGCAGCGCGACGCCATGTCCGAGCAGATCGTGGGCAAGGTCGACACCGCGAAGGCCCGGCTGGAGGCCAACCGGGCGCAGGAGGACGGCGCCGTCCAGTGACGGCGTTCCCCCGTCACGACGTTCCCTAGGGTCCGAGGCCAGGGCCAGGGCCAGGGCCAGGCTCAGGGCCCCGCCTGGCGAAGATCCGCGCCACCTGTGTCCTCACGGTGGCCCCGCCGGGCGTCGGCGTCCGCGCCGGCCCGGCGTCGGACAGCCCCCGGCCGGGCGGCGTCGGGGCGTGGCGCACCGGACGCGAAACGTTCCCCAGGACGCCGGGTCATCGACGGCGCGCACACCCCTCCCGCACCCGACGCACCGTCAACAGCCGTGCGACTCCGGGTTTTTCGGTGAGGAACCGGCATGGTGCTGTGCCGGAGAAGTGCAGATGGCGGTCGGCCGTTGTCCCGACTCCCTGCGCGGTCGTACCGTGACGATCAGTAACGTCGCTGGAGGGGCAGGGGCCGGCGGACGCCCGCGTACGGCATCCCGCGGGCGCACGGCACCGGGCTCCGGGCGATCATCGTGGCGGGCGGCGGCCGGGGCGTGACCGCGATCCTCGAACGCGCCCGGCCCGCGCATCACCGGTAACGCCAGCACAGCAAGGCCGAACGAGGAGCACCCCCGTGTCCGACGCCCCGCCAGCCGATGTCCTGCCCGCCACCGCCGTACCCGTACCGCTGCCGGTACCGCTCTCCGTACCGCCGCTGGTCGAACCGGCGAAGGTGTGGGAGGACGGGGTGGTCAGAGAGGTCTCCGTACCGCCGCTCGCGCGGCCCGTACGGCGTGGCTCGCTCGCCGGCATCCCCTTCGACAACGCGCGTGAGGCGCCCGACGCGGTCGTCATCAGCCGCAAGCGGGCCGGGGCGGCACCGGCGCGCGGCAGGAACGGCGGCGCCGCCCTGTGGCAGGACGTCACGGCCGCCGCCTTCGCCGCCGAGGTGCTGGCCGTCGCCAAGGGGCTGATCGCGGAGGGACTGCTCCCCGGCGACCGGCTCGCGATCATGTCCCGTACGACCTACGAGTGGACGCTCCTGGACTTCGCCGCCTGGGCCGCCGGGCTGGTCACCGTCCCCATCTACCCGACCTCCTCGGCCTTCCAGGTCCGCTGGATCCTCCAGGACTCCGGCGCCGTGGCCTGTGTCGTCGAGGACGGGATACAGGCGCGGCTGATCCGTCAGGAGGGGGACCGGTTGCCCGGACTCACCCGGCTGTGGACGGTGGAGAAGGGCGCCGTGGACACCCTGTGCGCGGCGGGCCGGGACATCCCGGACGAGGAGGTCACCGTACGGCGCGCGGCCCTCGGCCCCGGCTCCGTCGCGACCGTCAGCTACACCTCGGGGACCACGGGGCGCCCCAAGGGCTGCGTCCTCACGCACGGCAACTTCTTCGCCGAGGTGGACAACGCGATCGAGCTGCTGCACCCGGTCTTCAAGGCGCCGGGCCAGGAGCGGTACGCCCCGGCCACCCCGTCGGACGGGCCGCTCCCGCCGGACGGGATCGCCTCCGTCACCCCGCTGAACCCGTCCACCCCGTCCGACACGTCCGGCACGCTGTCCACCCTGCTCTTCCTGCCGCTCTCCCATGTCTTCGGCCGGATGGTCGCGATCGCCTGTCTGCGCGCCCGGGTCCGGCTGGGCCACGCGCCCTCCATCAGGACCGAGGACCTGCTCGCCGACCTGGCGGGGTTCCGGCCGACGTTCCTGCTGGCCATCCCGTACGTCCTGGAGAAGGTCTACAACACGGGCCGCGCCACGGCGGAGCGTAAGGGCCGCGGCGCCTCCTTCGACCGCGCCGCGCGGATCGCCCAGGCGTACGGCGCGGCGGTCGAGGCGGCAGGACACGGCGAGGGGCCCGGCCCCTCGTTCGGGCTGCGGGCCCTGCGCGCGCTGTACGAACCGCTGGTCTACCGGCGGATCCGGGCCGCCCTGGGCGGCCGGGTGAAGTACGTGATCTGCGGCGGCTCCCCGCTCGGGCGCAGGCTCGCCGCGTTCTACTCGGGCGCCGGGGTGGTGACCTTCGAGGGGTACGGGCTGACCGAGACCACGGCGGCGGGGACCGTCACCCCGCCGCTCCGGCCCCGGCTGGGCACGGTCGGCTGGCCGATGCCCGGCACCTCCGTACGGATCGCGGACGACGGGGAGGTGCTGCTGCGCGGCGCCCATCTCTTCGCGGGCTACTGGGACGCGGAGCGCGGCGAGGCCGTACGGACCCTGGAGCCGGACCCGGAGGCGGGCACGGACCGGGAGGCGGGCACGGACCGGGAGAGGGGCGTGGCGGCAGGTCCGGGCGCGGCGGACGGCTGGTTCGCCACCGGGGATCTGGGGGCGCTGGACGCGAGCGGCTATCTGACGATCACCGGGCGCAAGAAGGACGTCATCATCACCTCCAGCGGCAAGAACATCGTCCCGGCGCCGCTGGAGGACTGGCTGCGCGCCCACCCGCTGGTCAGCCAGTGTCTGGTGGTCGGCGACAACCGCCCCTACGCGGTCGCCCTGATCACGCTGGAGCCGGAGGGCCTGGCGCACTGGCGGCTGATGCGGGGCAAGCAGGGCGCGCCGCTCGCCGCCCTCGTCCATGACCAGGAGCTGCGCGCCGCGCTCCAGCGGGCGATCGACGAGGCGAACCGCCTGGTCTCCCGCGCGGAGTCCATCCGCCGCTTCCGCGTCCTCGACGTGGACTTCACGGAGGCGGCGGGCCATCTCACGCCCACCCTGAAACTGCGGCGGGCGGCGATCGCCGAGGACTTCGCGGCGGAGATAGCCGAGCTGTACACGTAAGCCGAGCTGTACACGTAAAGCACCCGGAAGGGTTGTATACGGCGAACAGATGTTCTTTCCGGGCCTTCTGGGAATTCTGTGGGGCGGGCGGGGCAGGCGGGGGGTAAAGGCAGGAGCCCCGCCTTCCCCCACCCGAGTGGGAGAAGCAGGGCTCCTTGGGTACTGCGTGTAAGACGTCCGCGATCGCCGGACCTGGCAACTAGGCCGGGGTGACGTTCTCCGCCTGCGGGCCCTTCGGACCCTGAGTGACGTCGAAGGTCACTACCTGGTTCTCCTCAAGGGCACGGAAGCCGCTTGCGTTGATCGCGGAATAGTGGACGAAGACATCCGGGCCGCCGCCGTCCTGGGCGATGAAGCCGAAGCCCTTTTCAGCGTTGAACCACTTGACGGTTCCGGTAGCCATAAGCCCTCCTTGGGCCAAAGGGTTGCCCTGCTCCAGAACCTGCAAAGAAGTCTGAAAACTACAAAAGCCTGCGGGTCACATGCTCCGCAGGCTCTGTACTGCAAGGGAAACCAAACTGCAACTTGCGGCGAGCCTAGCACGCACCGTGTGCGCAGCGGTAGAGGGAAAGATCACTTCACCCGGACGTTTGTATAAGGGCCCCACGTGCTGACGAATCGGGGCCGCCAAGGGGCCTCCGAGGGGTGGTCAAGGGGCCTCCGAGGGGTGGCCGGCCGGGCGACACCGGCCCCGCTCTCCGCCCCCGGAGCACTTCCCCGTACGGCACGGGTCTAGCCTCACGCTGTGGACAGTCCAGAGGAAAAGTCAGCGGCAGAAGCGACAGCGGAGACACGGGAGGCGGCAGCGGCGGCGGGTGCGCCCGGCCCCGCCGGGGGCGACGGCGGCGGCCACGGCGGAGCCGGCGGCCACGGCGGACGCGGCACCCGGCCGCGCGTCGGCCATATCCAGTTCCTGAACTGCCTGCCGCTCTATTGGGGGCTCGCCAGGACCGGATCCCTTCTTGATCTGGAACTGACGAAGGACACTCCGGAGAAGCTCAGTGAACGGCTGGTGCGCGGGGAGCTGGATATCGCCCCGGTCACCCTCGTCGAATTCCTCCGCAACGCCGACGATCTCGTCGCCTTCCCCGATCTCGCGGTCGGCTGCGACGGCTCCGTCATGTCGTGCGTGATCGTCTCGCAGGTGCCGCTCGACCAGCTCGACGGCGCCCGTGTCGCCCTCGGCTCCACGTCCCGCACCTCGGTACGGCTGGCCCAGCTCCTGCTGAGCGAGCAGTACGGCGTACGCCCCGACTACTACACCTGCCCGCCGGACCTCGGTCTGATGATGCGGGAGGCCGACGCGGCCGTCCTCATCGGGGACGCGGCCCTGCGCGCCTCGCTCCACGACGCGCCCCGGCTCGGGCTCCAGGTCCACGACCTGGGGCAGATGTGGAAGGACTGGACCGGGCTGCCGTTCGTCTTCGCGGTCTGGGCGGCGCGCAAGGAGTATCTGGCGCGCGAGCCGGAGCTGGTACGGGAGGTCCACCGGACGTTCCTCGCCTCCCGGGACCTCTCCCTGGTCGAGGTGGCGACGGTCGCCAAGCACGCCGCGCGCTGGGAGACCTTCGACGCGGAACTGCTGGAGCGGTACTTCACGACGCTCGACTTCCGCTTCGGCCCCGACCAGCTCGCCGGGGTGGCGGAGTTCGCGCGCCGGACGGGACCGACGACCGGGTTCCCCGCCGATGTGCATGTGGAACTGCTGACCGCCTGACTCCTAGGGTGCTTCCCACGGGGACCCTGACTCCTAAGGTGCTTCCCACAGGGACGAAGGGCACGCCGTGAGGCACGCCTTCGACAGGGGGGACGGCATGCAGCCGCTCGACAGAGGCGATCCGCCGGCCATCGGCCCGTACCGGCTGCTCGGGCGGCTGGGCGCCGGGGGGATGGGCCGCGTCTATCTCGGGCGCTCGGCGGGCGGCCGTACGGTCGCGGTCAAGGCCGTCCACCCGCGCTACGCGGCGGACGAGGAGTTCCGGGCCCGGTTCCGGCGCGAGGTGGACGCGGCCCGGCGGGTCGGCACCGGCCCCGGCGGGCCGCGCTGGTCGGCGCCCGTGCTGGACGCGGACCCGGACGCGGACATCCCGTGGGTGGTCACGGGCTATGTGGCGGGCCCCTCGCTGACCCAGGCCGTCGCGGGCCACGGGCCGCTGCCCGAGAGCTCCGTACGCGCGCTGGGCGCCGGTCTCGCGGAGGCGCTGACGGCCGTCCACGCCCTGGGGCTGATCCACCGGGACGTCAAGCCGTCGAACGTCCTGCTCGCGCTGGACGGCCCCCGGCTGATCGACTTCGGCATCGCCCGCGCCACCGACGGCGGCACCGTCTCGCTCACCTCGACGGGCGTCTCGGTCGGCTCACCCGGCTACATGGCGCCCGAGCAGATACTCGGCCGGGCCGTCACCGGCGCGGCCGACGTGTTCTCGATGGGCGCGGTCCTCACGTACGCGACGACCGGCCGGAGCCCCTTCCCCGGGGACACCTCGGCCGCCGCGCTGCTCTACAAGGTGGTGCACGAGGAGCCCGATCTCGGCGCGCTGCGGGGCGAGTTGCGGGAGGTCGTCGAGAGCTGCCTGGCCAAGGACCCGGCGACGCGCCCCGCCCCCGCCGAGATCGGCCGGCTGCTCGCCGCCGACGGGGCGGGGGCGCTGGTGGCGGGCGGCTGGCTGCCGGGGCCGCTGGTCGAGGAGGTCAGCCGGGCGGTGGTGCGGCTGCTGGACCTGGAGACGGCGGGGTACGGCCCCGACGCGTCCGGGCACCCCGAACCCGGCCAGGCGGACGCGGGAAGCTCCGCCCCCGTACAGACCGGCCCGGCGCAGACCGGCCCGGTGCAGACGGGGCCGGTGCAGACGGGCCCGGTGCCCTTCAGCAGCGCCTCCGTCGGGGGTCCGCCCCTCACCGGCCCTTCCTCCGGCTCGTCCCCGGGCACCCCTCTCGGTACCCCTCCCAGCACCCCGCTCAGCACTCCTCTCGGCTCCTTCGGCCCGCCCGTCCCGCTGCCGATGCCGCACACACCGCCGCCGGCCTCCCCGCCCACCGTGGGCACCCCGGGCACCCCCGGCGGCCAGGACGCCCGGCGGACCTTCTCCGTCTCCGCCGATCTGCGCACGCACCCCGCCCCCGGGGACGGTTCCGGTACGGACGCCACCCACGCGCCCGGCGCCGCGCCCCGCCGCCCCGTGCGCCGGGTGAGCTGCACCGTCGCCCTCGCCGTGGCGGGCGTCCTCGCCGCGGTGACGGTCGGCGGCACCCTCCTCGTGGAGCAGCTCCGCGACACCTCGTCCGGCGGCGGGACCGGGGACGCCGCGGGCCGCCCGTCCCGGACCACCCCCGCCACCCGCGACCCCGCCGACGGGGCCACCGCCGGGGTGCCCGAGTTCTTCGTCGGCACCTGGAGCGGGCCGGTCACCGAGCGCAGCGGACTGCCGCACGGCACCCTCACCGCCGTGTTCGTCAAGGGCACGCAGGGCGAGGACATCGTCCGTACGACGACCCGGATCACCGTGCTCGGCAAGACCGTGGAGTGCTTCGGCGTCGGCAAGCTCGTCTCCGCCACCGCCGAGGTGCTGCGCGTCGAGGAGCGTACGGACGACTCCCGGCGGGGCACACAGTCCCTGTGCACCACGGGCGGTACCGCCGAGTTGACGTTCACGCGCACCTCCGGCACCACCGTGCGTTACGTGTCCGCCGAAGAGGGCGCGGGCACCCCGCAGGGGACCCTCACCAAGGAGTGAGCGGTGCGCGCCGACACCCGTCGGCCATGGCGCCCGCCGACCACCGTGGAGCCTGGCGTAGGCTGAATCGGTCGTGACACCCCCTTGGGAAGGACCCGCCCCGGTGACCGAGAAGGCCGACCTCACGTCCGTTCTGGCCCGTGCCGCCGCGGGTGGGCGCATCACCCCCGAGGAGGCCCTCGACCTCTACCGCTCGGCGCCGCTGCACGCGCTGGGCGCCGCGGCCGACGCCGTACGCCGCCGCCGGTACGCCGGTACGGAGCACATCGCGACGTACATCATCGAGCGGAACATCAACTACACCAACGTCTGCGTGACGGCCTGCAAGTTCTGCGCCTTCTACGCCGCGCCCAAGGACACCGCCAAGGGGTGGACCCGGGACCTCGACGACATCCTGCGCCGCTGCGCGGAGACCGTCGAACTGGGCGGTACGCAGATCATGTTCCAGGGCGGCCACCACCCGGACTACGGCGTCGAGTACTACGAGAAGCACTTCGCGGCGATCAAGCAGGCGTTCCCGCAGCTCGTCATCCACTCCCTCGGCGCCTCCGAGATCGAGCACATGGCCCGGATCTCCCAGGTCTCCGTCGAGGAGGCCATCCAGCGCATCCACACCGCCGGTCTCGACTCCTTCGCGGGCGCGGGCGCCGAACTCCTGCCCGCGCGGCCCCGCAAGGCGATCGCGCCGCTCAAGGAGTCCGGCGAGCGCTGGCTGGAGATCATGGAGGCCGCGCACGGGCTCGGTGTCGAGTCGACGTCCACGATGCTGATGGGTACGGGCGAGACCAACGCCGAGCGCATCGAGCACCTGCGGATGATCCGCGACGTACAGGACCGGACGGGCGGCTTCCGCGCGTTCATCCCGTACACCTACCAGCCCGAGAACAACCATCTGAAGGGCCGCACGCAGGCCACGCTCTTCGAGTACCTGCGGATGATCGCGATCGCCCGGCTCTTCCTCGACAACGTCGCCCACATCCAGGGCTCGTGGCTGACCACCGGCAAGGAGGTCGGCCAGCTCTCCCTGCACTACGGGGCCGACGACCTCGGGTCGATCATGCTGGAGGAGAACGTCGTCTCCTCGGCGGGCGCCAAGCACCGCTCCAACCGGATGGAGATCATCGATCTGATCCGCAAGGCGGGCCGCGTCCCGGCGCAGCGTGCCACGACGTACGAGCACCTGGTGGTGCACGACGACCCGGCGAACGACCCGGTCGACGAGCGCGTCGCCTCGCACATCTCGTCGACGGCGATCGAGGGCGGCACGGCCCACCCCGAGCTGAAGCTCATCGCCACCAACTGACCTGCCGTCGGACCGGGTTCTGTGAGGCGCTGAGGTGGAGACCCTGCACGTGGCCGACGTGCTCCGGTACACGTGGGACGAGAGCGACGCCGACGGCCGCGACGAGGCGGACGGCCACGACGACGCCGAGCGCCACGACGACGCCGAGCGCCACGACGACGCCGAGCGCCACAGCGGCGCCGAGCGCCACGGCGAGGCCGGCGCGCCGCTCACGGACGGCGCCGTGGTCGTCGGCCGGGACCGGATCGTCGCGGTCGGTACGTACGAGGAGCTGCGCGTACGGTTCCCCGCCGCGCGGGTACGGAGGTGGGCCGGCGCCCTCGGCCCCGGGCGGGTCCACGTGGGGCCGCTGCCCGACGCCCCGAGCCCGCGCGAGCGGATCCACGCCGTCCTGAAGCGGGGCGCGGTCGCGGTGCTCGACGCGGATGTCCGGGAGGATCCGGCGCTGCGCGCGGCCGCCGCGCGGGTGGGCGTCCTCGTCCTGCCGGCCGCCGGGCACCCCGCGATCACCGGGCCGGGCGCCCGCGCGGACCTCGCCGTGTTCGACGCGGACGGGCGCTGTCTCGCCACGGTGTGCGCGGGCCGGCTGGTGCACCGCCGCGCCTGACCCCGAATCCCGCCCACCGACGGCCGGCGCTTCGCCCTGGTCCACCCCGACGGCGTCACCCGTGACGTACTCGCCGTCGAGGTGCGCGACCGGCTGCCCAGCAGCCGCCGGTACTCGGGCAGCGGGATCAGCCCGCCAGCGCCTCGGCGTACGCCCCCGCCGTCTGCTCGACACCGCTGCACGCGTCGGACGCCGTGGCCGTCGACACCCCGTCCGCGCACGCCCGGTCCCGGAACGTCGCCCACATCGAGAGCGCCCCCACCCCCTCCTCCCGGGCGAAACGGCGCAGCCGCGCGGCGTCCGCGAGGGTGAAGGTCTCCCCGGCGACATCGTTGACGCCCGCCATCACCGTGATGTGGAGCGCCTGCCAGGCCCGCGCCGACGACAGCCCCAGCGTGGACGCGATCCGGCCATGGGCCGCGCGCGCCGCCCGCTCCGCGTAGGTGGCCATGTTCCCGGTGTACGAGGACCCGTAGTTCATCGCCATGACATTGACGGCGGAGAGCCGCACACCGCGCTCCGCCGCGTCGGAGAGCAGCGCGACACCGCTCTTCTCCAGCCCGTCGGGCATCACCGGCAAGGTGTACGTGACATCCAGCCCCCGCTCCTCCTGGAGCCGGACGATCGCCTTGTTCCGCAGGGCGACGGAGGCGCTGTCGGACAGCGCGTCACCCTCGATGTCGAAGTCGGCCCTGGTCGCACCGACCGCGTCGAGCACCTTCGTATAGGCGGCCACGAGAGCGTCGACGCCGTCGCAGCCGAGCGCCGGTTCGGTGCCCGCCGCACCGCCGAAGGAGACCCGGACGGCGGCCCCCGACGCCGTCAGCTCCGCGACCCGGGCCTTGACGGCCGCGCTGTCGTACGCCGCCGTACCGCCCCAGGTCGGGGTGCAGCTCCCGGCGCCGCCGGTGACGACGAAGGCCAGGTTGTACGTGTCGGGGGAGCCTGCCCCGTCGGTGGGGGCGGCGGTCGTGGCGCTGACGTACGGGGCGAAGGCCGTGGCCGGAGCGGCGGTACGGCCGGGCGGGGAGCCTCCGTTACGGTCGGCCCCGGCGTCGGCGGCCGTCCCCGTCGAGCAGGACGCGCAGGCCAGGGCGAGCGCGGCCAGTCCCGCGGCCCAGGCGGCCCGTGCACCTCGTGAACTCCGTGAACTCCGTGAACTCCGTGAACTCCGTGAACTCCGTGAACTCCGCATGGAGAAATACCCCCGCTCTCGTGTGGTCCCCGATGTGTTCCCGAAAGAGGACGTGTTCCCGGAAGAACGCGCCGGACGGCAGGAGCCTCCCATACGGAAATATGGTGACGGAGCCCACAGTTCGAGAGCGCCGATGGGGTGGACATCCGTAACCCCCCATTCCCAGCAGCGCGTTCATAAACCTCATCGGACTTCAGGATGATCGTCCGGTCGTATCCCTCTCAGCTCGCTGACAGGAAAAGAAAGAATTCATAGGAACGCGTCCTCGCAGGCACAGGTTTCGCACATAAAGGGTGGCCAATCTGCTCGCATGCATTCTGATCCCGCCCTTGAGGAACCCCAGGTCCGGCCGGCCCGGCCGGACCGGCGCCGTAAACGCGGTGCAGGCCGCCCCCAGGAGGGTCCCGTCTTCGTGGACGCCTCCGGGCGCCGGGCCCGCCTGCTGCGCCGCGCCGGGATGGCGCTGGGCGCCGTCACCCTCGGGTATGTCGCCGTTCTGGGGCTCGCGTTCATGGGCGGGATCTCGCTGAGCCCGTCGCAGATCCTGCCGTTCGACGGCGGACCGGCCGCCGCCGAGGGCGGCGCGGGGTACGGGCCGCCGGGCGGCGCCCCGCCGCCCGGGGCGGGCGAGGCCCCGCCCACGGCGCCACCCACGGCCCCGGTCTCCGCGGCCCCTTCGGCGTCCGCCTCGGCCTCGGCCCCGGTGTCCGCCGCCACCGGCAGCGACGGCTGAGCCGATGCCCCAGACCCCCACCGGCCCCACCCGCCCCACCGTGGCCAAGCGGCGGCACGCCACCCCCACCCGTATCGAGCGCGTCGGCCGCCAGGCGCTGCCCAAGCCCCGGGTGGTCTTCGCCGTGCTCCTCCTGGTCGGCCTCGTCAGCGTGCTGCTGCTCGACGGCTATCTGCGCTCCGAGGTCGGCGGCGACCAGCGGGTCCGCTCCGACGCGAGCAACAGCGAGGTCCCCGACAGCGTGGTCGACGGCGGCCCGATCCTGAGCTTCGAGGGCGGCCGGGCGCGTACGGAGTCCGTCGCGGAGAAGACCATCGTGCTGACCTTCGACGACGGACCGGACCCCGAGTACACCGAGAAGGTCCTCAAGATCCTGGACGACCAGGACGTGCCCGGCACGTTCTTCCTCATCGGCTCGATGATCTCGCGCTATCCGGGCGTGGTGAAGGACATGGTCGACCACGGGAACGAGGTCGGCGTCCACACCTTCACGCACGTCGATCTCTCGTACCAGAGCGCCGCCCGCGTGAAACGGGAGATCGCCCAGACCCAGCTCGCGCTGGCGGGCGCCGCGGGGATCACGACCACGCTGTTCCGGGCCCCGTACTCCTCGAAGAACGACGCGATCGACAACGAGAGCTGGCCGGTCTACCAGCGGCTCGGCGCGATGGGGTACACGAGCGTCTTCATCGACACCGACAGCGAGGACTGGCAGGAACCGGGCGTCGACAAGATCATCAAGTGGGCCACGCCGAAGGACGGCGACGGCGCGGCGGTGCTCTTCCACGACGCGGGCGGCGACCGTACGCAGACGCTGAAGGCGCTGCCCCGGTACATCGCGAAGATGAAGGCGAAGGGCTACACCTTCACGACGGTCAGCGGCGCCCGGCAGGCGGACCGGGCCGCGGACCGGCCGGCGGACGGCACGTCCGCCTCGTCCGGCGCGTCCGTCTCCGCCGCCTCGTCCGGTGCGTCCGCCTCGTCCGCCTCGTCCGAGGGCGCCGCCGACGGCGCCACGCCGCCGCAGGGGACCGCGGCCGGGCCGGGCGCCGCCGCGGCCCCCGGCTC
>NZ_JBHZDA010000084.1:0-31774 GCF_042755665.1 Streptomyces sp. NPDC059142 | reverse complement strand
GTGCGCGCGGGTGGTGCGCGTCGCGGGGGGCGCCCCCCCCCCCCACCGCCCGCGCCCCCCCCGCGGGGCTCACGGGGCGCGGGGCCCACCGTGCGCGCGTACGGACCGGCTTCGACCGGCTGGCCGCCGACGGCTACCGGCTGCTCTCCGGCCGTACGGTCGGCGTCGTCACCAACCCGACCGGGGTGACCGCCGGCGTACGCCACATCGTCGATGTGATGCACGCGGACGAGCGGGTGGCGCTGACCGCCGTCTTCGGCCCGGAGCACGGCTTCCGGGGGACGGCGCAGGCGGGCGGCTCGGAGGGGCGGTACGACGACCCGGCGACGGGCCTGCCGGTCTACGACACGTATCTCAAGAGCGGGCAGCCGCTGGCGGACGTGTTCACCGCCTCCGGTGTCGACACCGTCGTCTTCGACATCCAGGACGCGGGCGCGCGCTTCTACACGTACATCTGGACGCTGTACGACTGCATGGAGGCGGCGGCGCTCGCGGGCAAGCGGTTCGTGGTGCTGGACCGCCCCAACCCCGTCACCGGCCGTGCGGCGCTCGGCCCGGTCCTGCGGCCGGAGTTCGCGACGTTCGTCGGCCGCCGGCCGATCGCGCAGGCGCACGGCATGACGGTCACGGAGCTGGCGCGGCTCTTCAACGGCGAGTTCCTGGACCGGCAGGTGGCGCTGGAGACCGTACGGATGTCGGGGTGGGCGCGGGACGACTTCTTCGACGTGACGGGGCTGCCATGGGTGCCGCCGAGCCCCAACATGCCCACGCCCGAGACGGCGTTGGTGTACGCGGGGACCTGTCTCTTCGAGGGGACGAACCTGTCGGAGGGGCGCGGTACCACGCGACCGTTCGAACTGCTGGGCGCGGAGGGCGTCGACGGCCGGTGGGCCGAGGCGGCGAACGCGCTGGAGCTGCCGGGGGTGCGCTTCCGTGAGGCGTACTTCGCGCCGACCTTCTCCAAGTTCCAGGGGAAGACGATCGGTGGCGTCCAACTCCACGTCCACGACCGGGAGTCGTTCGATCCGGTACGGACCGGGATCGGGCTGCTGGTGACGGCGAAGCGGTCGTGGAGCGGGTTCGCCTGGCGCTCCGACCACTGGATCGACAAGCTGACGGGCTCCGCCGACGTCCGCACGATGATCGACGCGGGCGCCGGTCCTGACGAGGTGGCCGGCGCCTGGCAGGACGCGCTGACCGCGTTCCGCGCCGTACGGCGGAGGTATCTGCACTACCGGTGAGGCTCCGGGTGGGCCCGCGCCGCGCTCTTCGCGGGCCGCCGTCCCCGGGCGAGGCCGATGAGCGAGGGACCTCCCGCGAAGCACCACAGGGCGATCACCGGATCGCAGATCGCGCAGCCCAGCGACGAGTCGTGGAGGAAGGGGATCAAGGGGCTGCCCTTGAGGTGGTGGACGATGTCCCAGGCGGTGTGGAGCAGCCAGCCGACGCCGATGAACGTCCAGGAGTCCAGGCCCCGGTAGGCGACGTAGGTGACGACCGCGGTGAAGGCGAACTCCGCCGCGCCCATGCCACCGCCGCCGAGGTAGGCGGCGCCCGCGCCGGCGACCATGACCGCGTTGAAGCGCCGCCGGTGCGGCTCGCGGATGAGGGACATGAGCAGCGCGTAGAGGATGCCGATGGAGACGGGCAGGACGTAGTCCATGTGCGGGCCTTTTCCGGGGGGTTGACGGTACGCCGCCCGCGCGGGCCGTCCGGCGCGCCGCGGGGATCCCCACGCTAGGGCCGGCTCCACGCACCCCCCAGGGGCAGGACGGACAGGCCCCGACGGGATACGGCCACCGCCCGCCCGTACGTCTCCCGCGCGCGATCGCGTACGCACACCTCGCACGGCCGATAACAGCCGGTAGTCGATCGATATCCGTGCGTCGCCGACGGGCGCCGTTGACCACGCCGTTCAGCGGCCGTGAGAGTGCCTGTCGTGATCGACAACACCCTGTCCCCCACATCCTCGGATCCCGCCGCGGACCCGCCGGAGAGCGCGGCGGCCCCGGAGAGCGCGCGCCGGGTGGCCGTGGCGAGCTTCATCGGCAACACCGTCGAGCTCTACGACTTCTTCCTCTACGGCATGGCGGCGGCGCTCGTCCTCGACGACGTCTTCTTCCCCAACCTCTCCCCCCTCAACGCCACGCTCGCCTCCTTCTCCACCTACGCGGTCGCCTTCGTGGCCCGCCCGATCGGCTCAATCGTCTTCGGCCATTTCGGCGACCGTGTCGGCCGCAAGTCCGTCCTGGTCGCCTCGCTGCTGCTGATGGGGCTGTCGACCGCGCTGGTGGGGCTGTTGCCCGGCTACACCACCCTGGGTGTCTGGGCGCCCCTGCTGCTCGTGGTGCTCCGCTTCCTCCAGGGCATCGGGATCGGCGGGGAGTGGGGCGGCGCGGTGCTGCTCGCCGTGGAGCACGCGCCGCGCGGGCGGCGCGGGCTGTACGCGGCGTTCCCCCAACTCGGCCCGCCCGTCGGGTTCTCCGCCGCCACCGTCGCCTTCTGGCTGGTCTCCGCGTCGCTCGACGAGGCGGCGTTCACGAGCTGGGGGTGGCGCATTCCGTTCTTGCTCTCCTTCGTGCTGGTCGCCGTCGGACTGGTGGTACGGCTGAAGATCGCCGAGACCCCGGTGTTCGCGCGGTCCGTGGCCGAGCGGGAAGCGAGCCGGGCGCCCACGATGGAACTTCTCCGATGCCACCGGCGGGAGTTGCTGCTCGGCGCGGGCGCGATGGCCGTCGTGTACGCGCTCTTCTACACGTCGATGACCTACAGCCTGTCGTACGCGACGACCGTCCTGGACGTGCCGCGCACCACGATGCTCGGGGTCTCCCTGGTCGCCTGTGTCTTCCTCGCGGCCGGTATCTGGCTCGCGGCCACCCGCTCGGACACGGCCGGGCGGCGCCGTCCCGCGCTCCTCGGGTGCGCGCTGGCGGTGGTCTGGGGGGCGCTGCTCTTCCCGCTGCTCGACACCGGGCGGCCGGTGCTGATGGCGCTGGCGCTGGGCGGTGCGACGTTCTGTCTGGGGGTGGCCTCCGGGCCGATGGGCGCGTACCTCCCGGAGCTGTTCCCCGCCCGGGTCCGCTACTCGGGCGCGTCCCTCGCGTACAACCTGGGCGGTGTCCTCGGCGGCGCGGTCTCGCCGCTGGTCGTACCGCGCCTCCAGCCGGCGTTCGGCTCGTCGGCGGTGGGCTGGTACGTGAGCGCGATGGCCGTGCTGTCGCTGCTGTGCGTACGGGCGCTGCCGGAGACGCGGGAGCGCACGCTGGACTGATCCCTTCGTCCCCGGTTCGCACGGAGCCCCGTGGGCCGGGCCGGGCGGCCCGGTCCGGCCCACGGGTCGTTCCCCCGGGTCATACCCTCGGCGGTCTCCGGCTCACCGGTGCGAGGGGAACTCGACCACCTGCTGGTACGTCGGCCTGTTCTGCCAGTTGACCTTCGGGTGGGTGATGCCGCCGAGCGCCCGGTGGATGATCGTGTCCGTGCACCACTGGTCGCCCGCCGAGCAGGAGTCGTCGCCCGGGTAGACCGTGTTCGCCGGTACCGCCGCCGCCGTCTTCAGGGTCGTCAGCAGGAGGTCACGGCAGGCGCCGAGCGAGCCGCCGCCGCAGTAGGTCTTCGGCGCGGCGCCCTGGACCGGGTCGCCGAGGACCTGCCGGAGGTCCTTGTCGACATATCCCCACCAGCCGTACTGGAACGACGAGCCGCTGTGCGCGCCCGTCGGGCCGTGGCTGGAGGCCGGGGACTCGTCGATCGGCAGGGAGGCCGTGAGCGCGGTGTAGAGACCGTCGCCGAGCCCCGGCCTGAACTGCGCCTCCACCAGCCTCGGCCACCACGCGTCCATCGTGCGGACCGCCGCCGCGTTGCCGTACGTGTGGGAGCCCCGCGCGGTCTCCTTGCGGAGCGCGCCCGCCGCCCGCCAGGTCTCCAGTTGCTGGACGACGGTGTTGAGCGCGGAGTCGGTGACGGGCGCCGAGCGGATCACCTTCAGCAGCTCGGGCAGCACCTGTTCGCCCCGCAGGTCCGCCAGGGCCGCGTCGGCCATGGCGCGGGTGAGGGAGGCGCGGGTGACGCCGCCCGCGGCGACCAGGGCCTTCACCCGGTCGTCGAGCAGATTCCCCCGGTGCACCGCGCCGTAGCCGAACCCGGCGGCGTCGTAGTCCTTGGCCTGCCGGTTGTTCCAGGAGATGTAGTAGTCCTGTCCGATCGACCGAGGGTGCTGGGCGAAGGGGGTGTACGCGGACTCGTTGTACACCGGGTCGAACCCCTGCCACTCGTAGGCGCGCTCCGCCTTCACCGGGAGCGAGGCGTCCACGCCGGACGCCCGCACCGGATTCAGGCCGCTGTTGTAGTAGGCGGCGGTGCGGGAGTCCGCGTAGAACCAGTTGAAGGCGTAGCCGACCTTGTGCGCGGCCTGCTGGAAGGCGGCCGCGTCCGTCAGATACGCGGGGTCGTTGAACATCTGGAAGCCGATGATCGAGTCGGCCTCGTGGCGGTAGGTGGTGCGCAGCGAGGTGTACGCGACGGGCTTGCCGCCGATGGTCGCGCGGTGCGTGACCATGCCGTACTTGGTGCGCCACACCTGGAGCCGGTACGAGCCCTCGGCGGTGGAGTCGGCGGTGGTGGGCTTCCAGGCGTTCCTGCGCTCCATCCTCTCCATCGGGGTGCACACGGAGCGGAAGAGGTACGCGGTGGACGCCTTGGTGGGGGCGGAGCCGTCCGGCTCGCACAGTTCGACCGCGTAGGTGTCGGTGATGTCCTGCTGCGAGGAGGTCGCGCTCCACGCGTAGTCCTGGCCGCGGCCCATCTGCACGTACATGCCGACACCGGCGAAGGACACACCGCGGGCGCTGAGGCCGGGGCCCTGGAGCTCCTGGAGCATCATCAACTGTGGCGCGAAATAACCGGTTTGGGGGCCGAAGACGGCGATCGGGTTACCGCTCCCGGTGTGCGCGCCGGAGACCATCAGCGCGTTGGACATGCCCCGCTTGGCGGAGAGCGACCCTGCGGGGACGACACCGTCGTCGAAGATGCCCTGGAGCGGCTTCAGCTTCTCGGGGGTGTCGACGGGGGCCAGGGTCCGGGTGACGGCCGAGCCGGTCCTGTCGTACACGAGGGGTTCGGCGGTGACGGAGCCCGCGTCGGGCAGGGCGGTGCCGCGCGGCTGGTCGGGCTTCTGGGCGTACGGGAAGCTGGTGCCGTCGTGGACGGTGAGGACGGCCTCGGGGTCGTTGCGCTGGCGGAAGGACTCCCAGACGGCGGTGCCCTCGGCCACCCCGTACTTCTGCTGGGCGGCGAGGAGGGAGAGCGCGGCCTGCACCTCGCCGCCGCCTCCGCCGCCGAACTGGCCGCCGACGACCGAGGCGATGGAGATCAGGTCGGTGAGCTTGAAGGGCTGGATCTCCCCGACGTTGGTGATGGAGTCGATCTTCCCGGTGAGGACGTACTCGCCGGGGAAGTAGCGGCCGTCCTTGGCCTTCTGGCGGTAGGCGTTGATGCCGTCGACGTACGCCTGCGCGTCGGCCATGGCCTGCTCGCCGCGCGCCCCCTGGGTGGACCTGATCCGCTCCATCTGGGCCTCGTACTCGGCCTCGGTGTACGGGGCGGCGGGCCAGAACTGTTGCTCCAGGCCCTGGTTGGCGAGGGCGCCGCCGGCGAAGGAGGTCAGTTCGCCGCGGCCGATGTGGCGGAAGAGGTCCATCATCCAGAGCCGGTCCTGCCCGGCCGCGTAGCCGGCGCCGAACTCGGTGCCGTAGCGGGTGGTGCCCTTGATGTGCGGGACGCCGGTCTTCTTGTCGCGGGTGATGGTGACGTCGGGGCGCGGCGAGGTGACGGACTCGACCTGGTCGGACGGTACGCCGAAGGAGGCGTCGTTGAAGAAGTCGGTGACCTTGGCGTCGGTGAGCCCGTCCTGCCCGGCCACCAGGGAGTCGTAGCGGGCGAGCTGGTCCGAGGCATGGGCGGGGAAGGTCCCGAACAGCCGGTTGCCGAGGATGTCGGCGAGGGTGGCGTTGCCGTTCTGTCCCGGCGGCAGGATGTCCGCGCACCGGCCCTGACAGTAGTCGGGGTCGGCGGCGCGGACGGCGGAGGCCGTGGCGGGGGTCTGCGCGGTGGACGGGGCGGGTGCGGCGGTGGCCTGCGACTGGGGCGTCAGCAGGGCCGCGCCCAGCGCGAACACGGCGGCGGCGGTGAGGGTGGCGCGGTGGGGTCTTCCGGTGCGTCGTCGCATGGGGTGCTCCTCGGGGAGGCCGGTGCGCCGGAGGTTACCGGCGGTATGACCCGCCGGTAAGGTGAGCATCAGTCACCTTTTCCGGATCCCCACACCCGATCCGCCCTCCGATTCCTGTGCATCGGCTTCGAAAACTGCTCGATATGAACCGGAATGACCGGATCCATGGCTGCCATCTGTTTTTTGATGGAGCCGAACGGGGCAGGCGTACGTCCATTCCTCAACGCCGAACAGCGACGGAGGTGGCGGACGATGGCCGGATTCCGGAGTCTCGCGAGACAGGTGCGCGACCCGCGGTGCGACCTGGCCTTGCGACGGTATTCGCTGCGCAAGTGCCTGGAGAGGTTCGCTCCTTACGGACACCGGGCGACCTGGGACCACCTGTGCGCACGGCACAGCATGGAGCCGGAGGACAGGGCGCCGGACCCGGCGCGGCTGACAGCCGCGCTGGAGGAGCTGGAAGAGGCGCGGGCCGTCTGGCTCGCGTACGAGATGGAGTTCGCCGAGCGGCGCAGGCGCGAGAAGCACGACGGGCTGAGGCGGCCCGGGAGCTGCGACGACTGGCACCGGCGGACCTGGGGCGGGAACGGCGTCGCACGGTGCGACGATCCGGCGGTCCATCCGTCGGAATCGCTCGCCGAGGTACTGCGCCGGCTGATCTCGGGGCTGGAGAGCGGTCCCGGCGCTTCCTGCCCCGTCTGCGCGGAGCGAGGGTTCGTCTGGCGGCCCGACCTGTCGAACGAGCCGTGGTCGGGGCCGGTCTGCACGGGGTGCGGCATCGTCGTACCGCTGCCGGTCCTCACGTCCGAGGCGCTGGCCCGGGCGAAGCGGATGCGGCTGAAGGACCTGGCGTCGGTGGCATAGGACCTGTGGGGGCGGGTCCGGGACGCGGCACGCCCCCACGGAGTCGGTACGGCGCACGGCCCGCGGGCCCGCCCGGGGTCACCCCTGAGCCGGGCCGGCGTTCTTGGTGACACGGCGCTCGGGCATCAGGCGCGAGCCCGTCAGCCGCTCACCGAAGATGTCGTCCGGGTTGGACAGGACGCAGGTCTCCAGGGAGAGACAGCCGCAGCCGATGCAGTCCGTGAGATGGTCCCGCAGCCGGCCGAGCTGCTTGATGCGTTCGTCCAGCGCCGCGCGCCACGCCTCCGAGAGCCTGGCCCAGTCGTCGCGGTTGGGGGTGCGCTCCTCGGGGAGGCCCGCCAGGGCGTCGCGGATCGTCGCGAGCGGGATGCCGACCCGCTGGGCCGCGCGTACGAAGGCCACCCGGCGCAGCATGTCCCGGGAGTAGCGGCGCTGGTTGCCGCTCGTCCTGCGACTGGTGATCAGCCCTTTGGCCTCGTAGAAATGCAGGGCCGAGACGGCGGCGCCGCTGCGCGCCGACAACTGTCCGACCGTGAGTTCGCTGATCGTCTCCGGGATCTGTGGCATCCCTCGGAGCCTACTGCCCTCGTTGACATCGGCGGGCCCGCGCCACATGCTCATGCTGAGCAAGCGCTTGGACAGATGGACGGGCGCGGATTTCCACTCCTTCGAGAGGCGGCACCAGGGACATGGCCGAGCCGAGGATCTTCACCTCAGCCGAGGAGCTGCGCGCCGGGGTCGGCGAGCAGTTGGGGCACAGCGACTGGCTGGAGGTCGACCAGAAGCGGATCGACCTCTTCGCCGAGGCGACCGGCGACCACCAGTGGATCCACGTGGACCCGGAGCGCGCCGCGACCGGCCCGTTCGGGACGACGATCGCGCACGGCTATCTGACGCTGTCGCTGCTGCCCGTGCTCGTACCGCAGGTCGTCCGCGTCGAGAACGTGAAGATGGGCATCAACTACGGTACGAACAAGGTCCGTTTCCCCTCCCCCGTGCCGGTCGGCTCGCGGCTGCGGGCGACGGCCGTCCTGAAGGACGTCTCGGAGGCGGGCGGCGGCGTCCAGATCACCACCCTCGTCACGGTCGAGCGCGAGGGCGGCGACAAGCCGGCCTGTGTGGCGGAGTCCGTGTCGCGCTACTTCTTCTGAGCCACGGCCGGGCGGACGGGCGCTCCGGCCGGCGGCACGGAGACCATGCGCAGGACGAGGTCGGCGTAGAGCGCGCCGACCTCGTCGGGCGTCCGGGGGCCCGCCGCGTTGAACCAGCGCGCCACGTCGATGCAGAGCGAGAGCACCGCGAGCGTCGTGCCGGGCACGTCGGGGACGTCGAACTCGCCGTCCCGTACGCCGTCGACGAGGATCCGCCGTATCGCCGCGTTGCTGCTGCGCCGCAGTTCGACGATCTCCGCGCGGTGCTCGGCGCCGAGGGCGTCCAGCTCGTACTGGACGACGCGCGCCGTGGTGTGCCGTTCCGCGTGCCAGCGGACGAAGGTGCGGACGGCTTCGGAGAGGCGATGGGCCGCCGTGCCCTCGCCGTCCGCCGCGGCCGTCAGCAGCTCCAGGGCGCTGTCGTGGCCGATCCGGCTGATGCGGTGGAGCAGTTCTTCCTTCGTCTTGTAGTGGATGTAGAGCGCCGCCGGGCTCATCCCCGCGCGGCCCGCGATGTCGCGGGTGGTGGTGGCGTGGTAGCCGCGCTCGGCGAACGCCTCGACGGCGGCGACCAGCAGCTTCCTGGCCGCCTCAGGGGTGACCTCACCCCACGGCGTGTGCTCGCCGTCCGCAGCCTGCTCCGCCGTGCGCATCGCACGCCCCTTCCGTTCGGCCGTCCATTCGACAGGACGCACACCATACCCCGGCGGTGAGCAAGCGCTTAGAGCTTCTGGAAGGGGTCGTGCTCGGCGAGGATCTTCTCCAGCCTGGCCTGGTCGACCCGGCTGACGAGCTGTCCGGCCTCCTGGCGGTCCCTGATCACCTTGGCGAGGGTGAACGCCGAGGTGGTGAGGTAGAGGACGGCGATACCGAGGAAGCCCCGCACCCAGGCGCTGGCGTCGAGCTTGACGATACCGACGGTCATGGCCACGAGCGCGAGGCCGAAGGAGGCGACGGCCTGCACGTAGTAGGCGGGGCTGATCTGCTGCTTGACGGGCGTGTCGGTCATGGTCACAGCTTCCGCCGCTGTGGCGGGGGCCACATCCGTACGGGTACTCAGGGCGGGTACTCAGGCGCCCCCGGGCGTCAGCGCGCCGGGTTCCCGGTGTCGATGTCCTTCATCGTGAGGTGGGACTGGAGGCGGTGGACCGCGGGCAGGCCGCCGAGCTTCTCGATGAGGAACATCTCGTAGGCCGCGTGGTCCTCGACGGCGACGCGGAGGAAGTAGTCGGGGCGGCCGTACATCCGGCGGAATTCGACGACCTCCTCGTAGCCCGCCACGGTGTCCTCGAACTCCTGCACCGTGGCGCGGTCCTGGGCCTGTGTCTCCACGTCGACGAGGACTTCGAGCCCGCGGCCCAGGGCCACGGGGTCCACGACGGCCCGGTACCCGGAGATGATCCCCGCTTCCTCCAGGCGCTTCACCCGGCGCAGGCACGGGGGCGGGGTGAGTCCGACCCGTCCCGCCAGCTCCACGTTGGTCAGCCGCCCGTCCCGGCGCAACTGGAACAAGATTTCACGGTCGATCGAATCCAGGCGCACATTATTGCTCATAAGCAAACTCTAGAGCATTAACACACAACCATATGAGGCGATGAATTTCCTAGAATTGCTCCATGGAAACCGCGAAGGCCGTGGCCGGCCCCACCGACACCGCGTCCCCGGTCCCCTCGGGCCGGGGCGGGGAGGCCCGGGCCGCGCTCAGGGACTCCGCCTCCGTGGGTCTCGGCATGGTCCCGCTCGGGCTGGCCTTCGGGGCGCTCGTCGTCCGGTCCGGGCTGGACTGGTGGTGGGCCGGGCTCTCGGCGGCGCTGATATACGGCGGGTCGTTCGAGTTCCTGCTGATCGGCATGGTGGGCGCCGCCGCCCCACTGGCGTCCGTGGCGGTGGCCGCCTTCCTGGTCAACGCCCGCCATGTCTTCTACGCCCTCTCCTTCCCCCTGCACCGCGTCCGGGGGCGCCTCGCCAGGACGTACAGCACCTTCGCGCTCACCGACGAGGCGTACGCGCTGACCGGAACGGAACGGTCCCGCACCTGGTCGGGCCCGCACATCCTGTGGACGCAGTTCTTCATGCACCTGTACTGGGCCGGCGGCGCGACGGCCGGAGCCCTGCTCGGCTCGCTCGTCCCGGGCGGCGTCACCGGGCTGGACTTCGCCCTGACCGCGCTCTTCACCGTCCTCGCCCTGGACGCGCTGCGCGCCTCACGCCGCGACCTGCCCACCCCCGTACTGGCCCTCCTCAGCGCGGTCGCGGCCCGTCTGCTCCTCCCCGGCCAGATGCTCCTGGCCGCCTTCGTGCTCTTCACCGCCGGGCTCCTCGCCCGCCGCCTCGCCACCGTCCGGAGGTCCCGCCGTGTCTGACACCGCCTACGCCGTCGCCGCGGTCCTCGTCAGCGCCGCGGTCACCTGGGCCCTGCGCGCCCTGCCCTTCGCGGCGTCGGCCCCGCTGCGCGCCAGCGGCACCGTGCGGTACCTGAGCACCCGGATGCCCGCCGGGGTCATGGTGATCCTGGTCGCCTACTGCCTGCGCGACCTCCCGGTGACCGAAGCGCGCGTGCTCGCCCCGCTCACCGCCCTGGCCGTCACCGTCGGCCTGCACCTGTGGCGCCGTAACGCGCTGCTGAGCATTCTCGGCGGCACGGCGACCCATGTCGTCCTGGCCGGCACCCTCTTCGCCGGCTGAGGCGCGCGCACCGGCCCCGCGGCGGGCGGACGACGCTAGAAGACGACCAGGGAGCGGCCTCCCCGGCCCGCGAGCATGGTGGCGAAGGCGTCCGGGATGTCCTCCAGTCCGATCCGCTCCGTGACCAGCGCGCCCAGGTCGAAGCGCCCCTCCCTGATGTGCCCGGCGATCACCGGCAGGTCGCGCGCCGGGTCGCTGTTGCCGTAGACGCATCCGGCGAGGGTGCGGCCCCAGTGGAAGAGTTCCAGCGCGTGGAAGGTGACCCGCTGGTCCTTCCCGCCGATGCCGACGACCGTCGTCCGGCCGCCGCGCCGGGTGGACTCCCAGGCGGTACGGATGGTCGTGGCGCGGCCGACGCACTCGACGGCCACGTCGGCGCCCCGCCCGCCGGTCAGCCCGCGGACCTCCTTGGCGGTGGTGTCGGACGCGACGAGGTACGCGGTGGCCCCGGCGGCGCGCGCCAGGGCCTCCTTCTCCGGGGAGACGTCGACGGCGACGACCGTGGCCGCCCCGGCGATCCTGGCCGACTGGAGGACCGCGAGGCCGACTCCGCCGACGCCGAACACGACGACCGACTCGCCCGCGCGGACCCGAGCCGCGTGGTGGACGGCGCCGTACCCGGTGAGGACGGCGCAGCCGAGGAGCGCCGCGTCCGTGAGCGGGATGGAGCCGGGCAGCGGCAGGACGCAGTTCGCGGCGACGACGGTCTCCTCGGCGAACGCCCCGACGTTGAGGCCGGGGTGCAGCTCCGTGCCGTCGGCCGTACGGGCGTGGACGCGGCCCGTACCGGTGAGCGCGCTCTCGCACAGCCAGACCTCGCCGTCCGCGCACGGCGGGCAGCTCCCGCAGGACGGCGCCCAGTTGAGTACGACACGGTCGCCGGGCGCGACATGGGTGACCCCCGGGCCCGCGGAGACGACCGTACCGGCGCCCTCGTGGCCGAGGACGGCGGGCAGCGGGACCCGCATCGTGCCGTTGCGGAGGGAGAGGTCGGAGTGGCAGACCCCGGCGGCGGCGAGGCGGACCCGTACCTGGCCGGGGCCGGGCTCGGGAAGCTCGATCTCCGCGATCTCCAGCGGGGCTCCGACGGCGGGCAGAACGGCGGCGCGGACCACGGGTGTTGTCTCCCTGCTCGATGAATCCTGGTGTGGTGCCCCGGCGGGGTCAGTACTGGAGCGACTTCGTCTGGAGGTACTCGGCGAGGCCGTGCGGACCGAGTTCCCGGCCGACGCCCGACTGCTTGTAGCCGCCGAAGGGCGCGAGCGGGTTGAAGCGCCCGCCGTTGATGTCGACCTGTCCGGTGTCCATCCGGCGGGCGAAGGCGGTGGCCTCGGCCGCGTCCGCCGCCCAGACCGCGCCCGCCAGACCGTAGACCGTGTCGTTGGCGATGCGCAGGGCGTCCTCCTCGTCCTCGTACCGGAGGATCGAGACGACCGGGCCGAAGATCTCCTCCTGGGCGATGGCCATCCCCGGGGTGACATCGGCGAAAACGGTCGGGGCGAGGTAGTAGCCGGTGGGGTGCGGGGCGTCCGGGCCGCCCGTGACGAGGCGGGCGCCGTCCGCGACGCCCTTCTCGATGTAGCCCCGTACCCGCTCCAACTGCTTGCGGCTGACCAGCGGTCCCAGCGTGCTCGCGCTGTCGTGCGGGTCGCCCGCCACATGACCGGCGGCGGCCTCCCCGGCCAGCTCGACCGCCTCGTCGTACCGGTCGGTGTGGACCAGCATCCGGGTCCAGGCGCTGCACGTCTGGCCGGAGTTGGACATGACGTTGGCGACGCCCACGGTGACGGCCCTGGCGAGATCGGCGCTCGGCAGGATGACATTGGCGGACTTGCCGCCCAGCTCCAGGGCGACCCGTTTGACGGCGCCGCCCGCGGTGGCGCCGATCCGCCTGCCGACGGCGGTGGATCCGGTGAAGGAGACCAGATCGACGTCCGGGTGCTCGGCGAGCGCCTGCCCCGCGACCGGACCGGCCCCGGTGACCAGGTTGAAGACACCGGCGGGCAGCCCCGACCTGTGTACGAGGTCGGCGAAGAGGCGGGCGGTGAGCGGGGTGTCCTCGGCGGGCTTGACGACGATGGCGCATCCGGCGGCCAGCGCCGGGGCGACCTTCGCGACGATCTGGTGCAGCGGGTAGTTCCAGGGGGTGATGGCGCCGACGACCCCCACGGGCTCCAGCAGCACGGTGGAGTTGGCGATCGTCTCCTCGAAGGGGTACGAGGCGGCCAGCTCCGCGTAGGAACCGGTGACCTTGATCGGCGCCCCGGCCTGCACGGCCCGGGAGAAGCCGACCGGCGCGCCCAGCTCGGCCGTGACGGTCCCGGCGATCTCCTCCCGGTGGGCCAGCAGCGTGTCGCGCAGGGCGGTGAGACGCGCCGCGCGCTCGGCGGGCGGGGTCGCGGCCCAGCCGGGGAAGGCGGCCCGCGCGGCGCGCACGGCGGCGTCGACGTCCTGCGCCGTACCGGCGGGCACGGTGGCGATCTCCGTCTCGTCGGCCGGGTTCACGACGGTGATCCGGTCGGTCCCCGCCGCGGGCCGCCACGCTCCGCCGATGTACATGCCGTCGTACGCCTTCATCGCCATCCCTCCGCGCCGGGACCCGGGGCGCCGCCGTCCCAGGCGTCCCCCGTGTCCGAGCGCTTCTCCGGTGTCCGTCCGCTCTCTCTGCTTCTCTCTGTCCTCTTGTCTTCCGCCGTCCGCCGGGCCCAAACGCGTCAGGCGTCGAGTCCGGGCTGATCCCTGGGGGCGGGACAGATCCGCCGGCCGAAGTCGTCGAAGACGTAGAGGTGCGCCAGGTCGACCAGGAGCGGCACCTGCGCGCCCGTACGCAGCCGCATGTCGGGGCCGGTACGGACGACCAGGTCGCTCGCGGCGATGGAGGCGCGCTCGGGGCTGTGCGCGGCGGGCTCCGGCCGGATCGGCTGCTCGTCCACGGCCACACCGCCTCCGTCCCGGGGCCCGGAGCCGTTGCCGCCCGAGGCCCGGCCGCGCAGCCGGTCCAGCAGGCCGGGGCCGCTCCGGCGGCGGCGGGCGGCGGACTTGGGGCGGGGCGATTCGAGATCGGAGACCACGGCGGGCCGGGAGCCGATGTCGAGATGGACGAGCGCCTCGTGGCCCTGGTACTCCATGTGCTCGACGATGCCGCTCAGCGCGACCTCGCCCGAGCGTGCCTGGCTGGGCGGGGCGATCCTGGCCGCCTCGGAGCGCAGCCCGACGATGATCTGCCGGCCCTGCTGGATACGGAGCAACTGGTGGTCGGAGCTGAGGGGTTCGGGCAGCGGCAGCCGCTGACGGCCGAGGTCGATCGACATCCGGCCGTCGAGCGGCGCGTGCACGACGGCCTGGAGCAGATTGATCCGCGGGGTGCCGATGAACGCGGCGACGAAGACGTTCTCCGGCAGCGCGTACACCTGGCGCGGCGCGCTGACCTGCTGGAGCACTCCGCCGCGCATCACCGCCACCCGGTCCCCGAGGGACATCGCCTCGGCCTGGTCGTGGGTCACGTAGACGGTGGTGACGCCGAGTTCCGCGGTGAGCTGGGCTATCTCGGCGCGCAGATGGCTGCGGAGTTTGGCGTCGAGGTTGGAGAGCGGTTCGTCCATCAGGAAGGCCGAGGGGCGACGGGAGATGGCCCGGCCCATCGCGACGCGCTGGCGCTCGCCACCGGAGAGCTGGCTGGGATAGCGGTCGAGGACGCTCTCGATACCGAGCATGCGGGCGGTGGCCTCGACACGCGCGGTGCGGTCCTCGTTCGGATTCTCCAGCCGGAGCGGAAATCCGATGTTGTCGCGGTTGGTCATCGACGGATAGAGCGCGAAGTTCTGGAACACCATGGCCATACGGCGTTCCCGCGGCGGCATGTGATTGGCATATTCACCGTCGAGGAACAGATCTCCGTCGGTGATGTCCTCCAGACCGGCGATCATACGGAGCACGGTCGATTTACCGCATCCGGAGGGGCCGAGGAGCACCAGGAACTCGCCGGGCGCGATATCGAGGGAGAACCGGTCGACCGCGCGGGCCGTCCGTCCGTATGCCTTGCTGACGCTGTGCAGGGAAATGGCGCGAGTCATGAATGGTTCCGCCCGGAAGAGGAAGGTGGAGCGGGCTGCGAACGCCTGAAGTTAGCCGACTACGCGCGGTCAGGGAATGATTCGCGCGAAGGTTCCACCGCACTCCCACGACCGTGCGCGCCTTCGCCCGCCCCGCCGCTCCCGCCGGGGCTCCCGCTCCCGCCCGCGCCGGTGCCCCCGGCGCCTCCGTGTCGGCTGCCGTGTGCGCTCTCCTGTCCGCCGCGCGCCGCGTCCGGTCTGCGCGGTCCGAGGGCGGCGGCGCCCACCAGCAGCGCGCCGAGCATCAGGAACGGCGCGCCGGTGCCCGCGACGCCCGCGACCAGACCGGCGGAGGCCGGTGCGGCGACCTGCCCGAGGCGGTTGCCGGTGAGGCGCAGGGCGAGGGCGGTGGAGCGGGCGCCGTCGGGGGCGGCCCGTACGACGGTCGTCATCGACAGCGGCTGGCCGACGCCCAGGCAGAAGCCGAGCGCGGCGAGCATCAGCGCGAGCCCCCACACCGGTACGGGCAGGGCGATCCCCGCGCAGAGCAGCCCGCCGAGCAGACAGGTGGCGGTGAGCAGGACCCTACGGCCGACGAGCCGCAGCATGGGGGGCATCACCAGGCGACAGGCGATGGTGGCGGCGGCGCGCAGGCTGAGCAGGGCGCCGATGACGGCGGGCGCGATGCCCCGTTCCTCCCCGACGACCGGCAGATAGGCGGTGAGGATGTCGGTGGCGGAGAGCACGGCCAGGCTGATGAAGATCCCGGCGGGGACGCCCCTGGTGCGCAGGATCCGGTGGACGGGGACCCGGCCGCCGGCCCGGTCCCGTGCCACGACGGGGGTACGGGCCTCGACCCGCCACAGCGCGGTGAAGGAGACCGCGGCCGCCGCGGCGGCGACGAGCAGCGCCAGCGCGCTCGTACGGGCCATCGCGCCGCCCTGGCCGGAGACGACGAGACCGGCCGCGGCGGGGCCCGCGAGCTGGCCGAGGGAGGCGCCGATGGTGAAGTGGCCGAAATTGCGGTCCTGTTCGGCGGGCGCGCTGCGGCGGGCGACGATCGACTGTGCCCCGATGACGAAGCAGAGGTGACCGAGGCCCATCACCCCGCTCCAGGCGGCGAGTTCGGTGAGGGAGCCCGCGAGACCGCTGAGGGCGCACCCCGTGGAGATGAGGACGACACCGCCGACGAGCAGCGGGACGCAGCGTCCGTGGTCGGTCCTGCGGCCGAGGGGTACGGCGGCGAAGAGCGGCAGCAGCGCGTACACGGCGGTGATCACACCGATGGCGCGTTCGTCGGCGCCGACCGACAGCGCCCGGTAGGAGACGGCCGGCCGCGCCATCGACACCGCGGCCTGGGCGAACCCGAAGGCGATGACGAGGCGCAGGAGCCAGCTTCTCCCACCGGGCGGCACTTCACGTGCGGATTTCTTGGTCATCAGATGATGCCGAAGACTACCCCGGCGGCGAGGACGACGAGCGCGGTGAGGGCGGCCCATTTGACGGTGAAGCGGGTGTGGTCGCCGAACTCGACCTTCGCCATGCCGACGAGGACGTAGACGGCGGGGACGAGCGGGGAGGACATGTGCAGCGGCTGGCCGACGAGGGAGGCGCGGGCGATCTCCAGCGGGGAGACACCGTGCGCGGCGCCGGCCTCGGCGAGGACGGGCAGGACGCCGAAGTAGAAGCCGTCGTTGGACATGAAGTAGGTGAGCGGCAGGCTCAGCACACCGGTGACGATGGCCATGTGCGGGCCCATGCCGTCGGGGATGGCGCTGACGAGCCAGTCGGCCATGTTCTGGACCATGCCGGTGCCGGTGAGGACGCCGGTGAAGACGGCGGCGGCGAAGACCATGCCCGAGACGTTGAGGACGTTGTCGGCGTGGGCGGCGATACGGGCCTTCTGCTCGGCCATGTTGGGGTAGTTGACCGTGAGGGCGAGGGCCGCGCCGAGGAGGAAGAGCACCGGGATCGGCATCAGTTGCATGATCATGGTGGTGAGGAGCACGGCGGTCAGCCCGGCGTTGAACCAGTAGAGCTTGGGCCGCAGGGTGGCGCGCTGGGGGTCGAGCCCCTGGAAGCCGTCGTCGTCGGCCTCGTCCGTCTCGTCGGTGCCGCCGGGCGTACCGGTCGCGGAGGTGCCGCCGGGCGTACCGGTCGCGGAGGCGCCGCCGGTGCCCGTCCCCGTACCGGATCCCGAGCCGGAGCCCGCGCCGGTGCTGGTGCTGGTGCCGTTGCCGCCGCCACCGGTCTTCACGAGAAGCTGCTCGGTCCTCGTGCCGGAGGTCCCGTCCGGTGTCTCGGTGACCGTGTCCGTCTTCAGCGCCTCGTCCAGCGTCAGCACGCCCAGCCGCTTGCGCTCCCGGAGGCCGAGGACGTAGGCGAGGATCAGCACGCAGAGCAGTCCGACGGCGAGCGCCGGGATCATCGGGACGAAGACGTCGCCCGCGTCCACCTTGAGCGCGGTGGCGGCGCGGGCCGTCGGGCCGCCCCAGGGGAGGGTGTTCATCACGCCGTTGGCGGTGGCGGCGACGCCGGTCATCACGACGCGGCTCATTCCGAGCCGTTTGTACAGCGGGTACATCGCGGAGACGGTGATCATGAAGGTGGTCGAGCCGTCACCGTCCAGCGACACGATCGACGCGAGCACCGCGGTGCCGACGACGATCCGCATCGGGTCCGCCTTGCAGAACCTCAGGATGCCCCGGACGATCGGGTCGAAGAGGCCGACATCGATCATCACACCGAAGTAGACGATGGCGAACATCAGCATCGCGGCGGTGGGCGCGAGGTCGCCGACGCCCTTGATGACGTAGTCGCCCAACTGCGCGCCCTGTCCGACTATGACGCAGAAGAGTGCTGGTATGAGCACCAGTGCCGCGATCGGCGACATCTTCTTCATCATGATCAGCACCAGGAAGGTGGCAATCATGACGAAGCCGAGGATGGTCAGCATGGGAGGCCCCTCACGTTCACCTTTGAACTGCCGCCGGGGGCGGCGGTGCGGATGACGTTAGGGCGCCGTTCTCCGCGTTAACAAGATGTTGACATGCGAGCAATACGAGCAGAACCCCAGGTCACGGCGGGGGTGGCAGGAGTCGGCGGTCAGTTCCGACCCGTCGGGGCGGGCGTCGCGGGCGCCAGTTCGACGGGGAATCCGTTGAGTACGGCCGTCCCGGAGAGCGGGTCGAGGCGGGAGCCGTCGAGCAGTTGGTTGACGTTGACACCGGGCCGTGCGCTCGCCACGGAGGTCCGGGTTCCGGGACGGTCGTGACCCCAGCCGTGCGGCAGGCTCACCACACCGGTCCGTACGGCGTCGGTGATCTCCACCGGCGCCTCCAGCGCCCCGCCGTCGGCGGTGACCCGGGCGAGGGCGCCGTCCTGGAGGCCGATCCTGGCGGCGTCCTCGGGGTGGATCTGGAGGGTGCAGCGGTTGGAACCGCCGTTGAGGGCGAGGACGTTGTGCAGCCAGCTGTTGTTGGAGCGCAGATGGCGCCGTCCGACCAGGACGAGCCCGGCGGGCCGGTCGGCGAGGGCGGCGCGCAGCCGGGGCAGATCGGCGGCGATCGGCGCGGGGAGCAGTTCGATCCGTCCGCTGCGGGTGCGCAGCGGGCCCGGCAGGCGCGGGCGCAGCGGGCCGAGGTCGATGCCGTGGGGGTGCTCCAGCAGCCGCGCCAGGCTGAGCCCGGGGCCCCCGGCGTCCGGCGCCGGCGTGTGGCCGACCGGTTCCGCCGCGCCGCCGGTGTCCGCCGTACCGGTGCGGAAGCCGTCCCCGTACGGGCCGAGGCGCAGCCGCAGGTCGAGCCGGCGCTCCGGGCCGCTCTCCCCGGTGAGGAGGGCGGCCAGCTCGCGGGGGTCGCGGCCGTGGACCGGTGTGTGCGGGTCGGCGACGGCCCTGGCCAGCTCGCGGCCGATCGCCAGATCGTCCACGGTGGCGGGGTCGGCGCCGTGCGCCCCGCTCACCGCGAGGATCAGCCGGGCGTGGATCTCGCTCTCGTCGGGCTGCCCCTTCTCCGGAGGGACGGCGGCCCGGGTGTAGCGGACCTGGTTGTGCACGGCGAAGCCGTTGAAGGCGTAGTCGAAGTGGGCGCTCCTGGCCGGTGGCGGCGGGGGCAGCACGACATCGGCGTGGCGTGAGGTCTCGTTGAGGTACGGGTCGACGCTGACCATGAACTCCAGCCCGGCCAGGGCCCGGTCGAGCCGGTCGCCGTCGGGCGCGGAGAGCACCGGGTTGGCGGCGAGGGCGATCACGGCGCGGATCCGGCCCTCCCCGGGGGTCTCGATCTCCTCGGCGAGCGCGGCGAGGGGCAGCTCCCCCTTGGCCTCCGGATGTCCGGCGACCCTGCTGGTCCAGCGGCCGAGCGCGAACCCCTTGCCGGGCCCGGCCGGGCGGGGCGCGCGGTCGGTGGCGGAGAGGGGGAAGAGCGCGCCGCCGGGCCGGTCGAGGTTGCCGGTGAGCAGGTTCAGGACGTCGACGAGCCAGCTCGCCAGGGTGCCGTATTCGACGGCGCTGCTGCCGATCCGGCCGTAGACGGCGGCGGTGGGCGCGGCGGCCAGCTCCCGGGCGAGCGTCCGGATCTCCCCGGCGGTCAGGTCGCAGGCGGGGGCGACGGCCTCCGGGGTGAAGTCCCTTACGGCTTCCCGGAGATCGTCCATTCCCTCGGTCAGCTCCGCGAGCGGTCCCGGGTCGGTGAGCTTCTCCTCGAAGAGGACCCGGGCGAGGGCGGCGAGCAGCAGGGCGTCGGTGCCGGGGCGGACGGCCAGGTGCCGGTCGGCGAGGAGTGCGGTCCTGGTGCGGCGGGGGTCGACGACGGTGAGCGTGCCGCCCCGCGCGCGCAGCGCCCTGAGCCGGCCGGGGAAGTCGGGCGCGGTGCAGAGGCTGCCGTTGGACTCCAGGGGGTTGGCGCCCAGGAGCAGCAGGTGGTCCGTACGGTCCAGGTCGGGTACGGGGATGGCGAACGGGTCCCCGAAGAGCAGTCCGCTGGAGACGTGCTTGGGCATCTGGTCGAGGGTGCTGGCGGTGAAGAGGTTACGGGTGCGCAGCGCGCCCAGCAGGAGCGGCGGGTAGAGGGATCCGGCAATGGTGTGGACGTTGGGGTTGCCGAGGACGACGCCGACGGATTCCGGGCCGTGCGCGGCGGCGATCGGCGGTAGCCGGGCGGCGATCAGGTCGTACGCCTCCTGCCAGCTCGCCTCCCGCAGGGCGCCGCGCGCGCCGTCGGGGCCGTAGGAGCGGACGAGGGGCAGGCGCAGCCGGTCGGGGTCGGCGTCCAGTTCGCCGAAGGAGGCGCCCTTGGGGCAGATGAAGCCCCGGCTGAAGATGTCGTCGCGGTCGCCGCGCGCTCCGGTGACGGTGGTGCCCTCGATGGTGAGGGTCAGTCCGCAGGTGGCTTCGCAGAGGGGGCAGATGCGCGGTGCCGTACGGGGCATGGGTCCTCCGGGGGCGGCTGCGGTGACGCGCGGGCGGCGCCGGGCGGGACGGCGCACCCCCGAGCATACCGACCGGTACGGATGGCGGAAGGGGTCGCGCGGAACGTCTCCCGCGGCGGCGGTACGGCCCGTTCCGGCCGGGGGGCGGCCCGTTCCGGCCGGGGGGGGGCGGCCCGTTCAGTCGAGCGTCCTCGCGAGATAGCCGCGCAGCAGCTCCCGGGTCTCCGCGACGATCCCCGGCTCGCCCGCCGCGTCCGTACGGAAGGCGAGCTGGAGGAGCGCGTCGGTGGCCTCGACGGCGACCAGGACCGTACGGTGCAGCGCCGCGTCCGGGGCGCGGCCGACATGCGCGGCGAGCAGTCCGGTGAGGCGGCGGGCGACCCGGTGGTTGGGGTCGGAGTCGGGGTCGTCGCGGCCGGGGGCGGACGCGGGGCGGTGGCCGCCGAGTGGGAGCTGGGCGCCGAAGTCGACGAGGGAGAAGCCGGGCACGGTGCGCTTCATGGCCAGGTACTCGTCGAGGAGCGCGTCGACCGCCCCGCGCCAGTCCCCCGCGTCGAGCCGGGCGAGGCGGTCGGCGATGTGGGTGGCGTAGCGGTCCAGGTTGCGGCGGGCCAGGGCGTCCGCCATGTCCCGCTTGTTGCCGAAGAAGCGGTAGACGGAGCCGATGGGGACGCCCGCGCGGGCGGCGACGGCGCGGGTGGAGAGCTGTTCGTACCCGGTCTCGTCGAGGAGCACGGCGCAGGCGTCGAGGATCCGGGCGAGCCGTTCGGTGCTCCGGCGCTGGACGGGGACCCGGCGTAAACCGGCGTCGTCGCCGTCCGCCGCGGGGACGGTGGCGGGATGTGGGTTCGTACGGTCGCGTGACACGGCTCCATGATGCCGCGCGGCCCCGTTGACGTGCTCCGGGCTCAATCCTACGGTTGACCATAGGATTGAATCCGGGGTTCGTGAGGCCCCGGACCCCTCGACCTGGGAGCGGACGATGAGCGGCATCGAGCGGGCACGGAAGGCGGCCACGGACCTCGGCCACTCGCCCGGCTTCGGCAACGAGCACAGTTCCGAGGCGGTGCCCGGGGCGCTGCCGATCGGCCGCAACGCGCCGCAGCGCGCGCCGCTCGGGCTCTACGCGGAGCAGCTCAGCGGCAGCGCCTTCACCGAACCCCGGGCCCACAACCGCCGTTCGTGGCTCTACCGCATCCGCCCCTCGGCGGCGCATCCGCCGTTCGTACGGATCGACAGCGGCGCGGTGCGCGGCGCGCCGTTCACGGAGTCGGTGCCCGACCCCAACCGGCTGCGCTGGAACCCGCTGCCCGAACCGCCGCCGGGCACCGACTTCCTGGCCGGACTGTGGACGCTGGGCGGCAACGGCGACGCGGGGCGGCGCTCGGGGATGGCGGTGCATCTGTACCACGCCAACGCCCCCATGACGGACCGGGTGTTCAGCGACGCGGACGGCGAGCTGCTGATCGTCCCCGAGCGCGGCGGACTGCTGCTCCGTACGGAGTTCGGGCTGCTCGCCGCCCGCCCCGGCGAGGTGGCGCTGATCCCGCGCGGGGTGCGGTTCCGGGTCGAGCCGCTGGACGACACGGCGCGCGGGTACGTCTGCGAGAACTACGGGCGGCCGTTCGTCCTCCCCGACCTCGGCCCGATCGGGGCCAACGGCCTCGCCAACGCACGGGACTTCCTCGCTCCCGTGGCCGCGTACGAGGACGTCGAGCGGCCGACCCAGGTGATCAACAAGTACTGCGGGAACCTCTGGTCGGCCACCTACGACCACTCACCGCTCGATGTCGTCGCCTGGCACGGCAACCATGTGCCGTACGTCTACGACCTGCGCCGCTTCAATGTGATCGGGTCCATCAGCTACGACCACCCCGACCCGTCGATCTTCACCGTGCTGACCTCGCCCTCGGACACCCCGGGGCTCGCGGGCGTCGACTTCGTGGTCTTCGCGCCGCGCTGGCTGGTCGGGGAGGACACGTTCCGGCCGCCGTACTTCCACCGCAATGTGATGAGCGAGTACATGGGGCTGATCGAGGGCGCGTACGACGCGAAGACCGCCGGCGAGGGCGGATTCGTGCCCGGCGGCGGCTCGCTGCACAACATGATGTCGGCGCACGGCCCGGACCGGGAGACCTTCGAGCGGGCGAGCGCCGCCGAACTGCGCCCGCAGAAGATCGACGACGGTCTGGCGTTCATGTTCGAGACCCGCTGGCCGGTGACGCTCTCCGGGCAGGCGGCCGGGGCGGCCCATCTCCAGCGGGGGTACGACGAGGTGTGGCAGGGTCTTGAGCGCCACTTCAGGCCCTGACTCGTCCTGGGAGTAACCGGTGACCGCCTTCGCCCCCGACTCGCTGGTCCTGAACCGCAAGCTGCCGCTCTGGTACCAGGTCTCGCAGTCCCTGCGCGCCTCGATACTGGGCCGCCGTCCGCACGATCCGCTGCGGCTGCCCACCGAGGAGCAGCTCGCCGCGCACTACGGCGTGAGCGTGCTGACCATGCGCCAGGCGCTCAAGGAGCTGGAGGGCGAGGGGCTGATCAGCCGCCACCGGCGGCGCGGCACCTTCATCGAGCCGGGGGCGCGGCGCGGCGCCCCGCGCCGGGTCCTCGGCTCGGTCGACGCGATCGTGGCGCAGCAGTCGGGCGAGCTGACCACGGTCCTGGACCACGGCCCGGTCCCGGTCCCCGGCGAAATCGCCGAGTACTTCCCCGGCTTGGACGAGGTGGTCGCGTACCGCAGGCTGCGCCGCGACGGCGAGAGCGGCGAGCCGGTCAACTGGGCGGAGAACGCGGTGCGTCCGGAGGTCGCGGCGGGGATCGACGTCGCGGATCTGGAGCGCTGGCCGATGACGAAGGTGCTGCGCGACACCCGGGGGATACGGATCAGCAGGATCACCGACACGGTGGAGGCCCGGCTGGCGGACCCGGCCACGGCGGAGCTGCTGGGGGTGCCGCTGCTGAGCCCGATCCTGCACTACACGGGGGTGACGTACGACGGGACCGGCCGGGTGGTGGACGTGGCCAGGATCCGCTACCGGGGCGACCGGTTCTCCTTCTCGGTCACCGTGGAGACGGACACCGGTGCGACGGGTGAACCGCCGGAGCGCTGACCCGGGCCGTTAGGCTTTCGCCGACGGCGCACGGAGAGAGGGCGACGGGGAGGGTGTCCGGGATGGCTGCGACGCGGTCCGACGCGACGTTCGGGGATGCCCCGCCGCTCGGCGAGCTGATGCCGTGGTCGACGCCGCCGCTGCGGCTCGGGCGGCCGTGGGTGCTCGCGCCGGACGCCGGTTCGCTGACGGCCCGCTGGGACCGGCTCGTACGGGCCGGGGACGCCGAGCGCGAGGCGCTGTTCGGGGTGACCCGGTCCCGTACCCCGCGCAGCGCGGTCGCGGCGCTGCCCGGACAGGCCACGGGCACGGGGCGGTTCGCGCGGGAGACGGGGCGCTGCCCGGAGCCGCTGCGGGTGGCGCACGGGCCGTTCGACGAACAGTGGCTGATCCCCGACCACCGGCTGATCGACGCGGCGCGCCCCGAGCTGTGGCGGGTCGCCGACGCCCGGCAGCTCTTCGCCGTGGAGCAGGGGTATGTACCGCAGGCCGGGGCGGGGCCCGCGCTGCTGGTCAGCGCCGTGCTCCCGGACGGCCACGCGCCCGCGGGACGGCCGGGCCGGATCCGGCCGCTCTACCGGCGCCCCGGTGGCCGGGAGCCCAACCTCGCCCCCGGGCTGACGGAGCTGCTGACCGCCCGCCTCGGCCGGGAGGTCGGCGCCGAGGACGTCCTGGCGTGGGCCGTGGCCGCCGCCGTCCCCTCCCCCGCCGGGACCGTGGTGCCGCTCACGGCCGACCCCGGGGTCTGGGCCTCGGGGGTGGAGCTGGGGCGGCGGATGACCGGGATCCAGCTCCGCGGGGCGCACGGCGGCGAACGCCCGCGGCTGCCCGGCGGGCGCCGCCCGTACGTGCGCGCCGCCGTGCCGGACCGGCCCGGGTCCCTGGCGTACGACGCGGCGGAGGAGACGCTGTGCGTCGGCACCGGGCGCATCTCGCCCGTACCGGCCGGGGCGTGGGAGTTCACGGTCGGCGGGGTACGGATGCTGGAGCTGTGGTTCGAGCGCCGCGCCCGCCCGACGGAGCCGCCGGAGCCGGGCACGCTGGAGGCGATCCGGCCGGCCGGCTGGCCCCGGGAGTGGACCTCGGAGCTGCTGGAGCTGATCACGGTCCTGGCGCTGCTCGCGGAGGTACGGCCGCTCCAGCGGAAGCTGCTCGCCGAAGCCGGGGCCGGAGCGACCGTCGGCCGGGCCGAGCTGCGTACGGCCGGTGTCCTGCCGGTCCGGGCGGCGGCCCGCCGCCCGGCATCGGTGCTCGACCACCACGAGGAGGGCCCGGAAGGGCAGTTCGCCCTGGTCTAGGCGGTGTCCGGACCGGCCGGACCCGCGGCGGACGTGACCTCTCAGACGCCTGAGCTCTCAGGCGCGTGACCTCTCAGGCGCCTGAGCTTTCAGACGCCTGAGCTTTCAAGCGGGCGTGACCGGCCCGTAAGGGGCCTGCCGCCTCAGGAGGACCGGCCGCTCCGCCGCTCCGACGGTACGAACGAGTCCAGCACCCGGCTCAGCGCCCGGTCGAAGACCGCGTCCAGGTCGACGGGGCCCGAGTCCTCCGCGAGCGCCGCCGACAGCCGCGGGTAGCGGCCCGTGGACAGCTCGCTCGCCATGTACGCGATCCGCACCTCGTGTTCGCGCTCCACGGACCAGGGCAGTGACCGCACCCGCTCGGCGGTGTGCAGCTCGTTGGCCACGTACGTGGTCACCACCCCGTTGACCATCGCGACCAGCTCCATCTTCTCGCCGTAGGAGAGGTCGAGCGCGTCCAGGCAGCGCAGGCTGTACTCCAGGAAGCTGATCACGTTCGGGCTGAACCCGTAGGCGCTCGACATCAGTCCGGCCATCCAGGGGTGGTCCCGCATCATCCGGCGCGCGCGGTGGGCGAGATGGGTCAGGTCGGCGCGCCAGTCGCCGGACGGCTCCTCGGGCAGCGGGTAGGCGCCCGCGACCGCGTCGACCATCAGCTCGTACAGGTCCTCCTTGCGCGGGATGTAGTTGTAGAGCGACATCGTGCCGCACCCCAGCTCGCCCGCCACATGCCGCATGGTCACCGCGCCGATGCCGCCCGCGTCCGCGATCCGGACGGCGGCGGACGCGATGTCGGAGCGGCTGAACGCCGCTTTCGGCCCACGCCCGGCCCGCTCGGGGCGGGACCAGATCACTCCGGGTTCAGCAGGTCGCCCCGCCATGGATCATCACCTCGCCCACCATCCTAGTTACGTACAACGTACGTAGTGCGCTACGGTGGCCCGTATGACAACTACGTACGCTGTACTTAGTGAAGGTCTGGAGAAGCGCTTCGGCGGCGCCGGTGGCGTGCCCGCCCTGCGCGGGCTGGACCTGGCCGTCGCCGAGGGCACCGTCTGCGGGGTGCTCGGGCCGAACGGCGCGGGCAAGACCACCGCCGTACGGGTGCTCACGACCCTGACCACGCCGGACGCCGGCAGCGCCCGGGTGGCGGGACACGACATCGTGCGCGCGCCGGGCGCGGTCCGGCGCGCGATCGGGGTCACCGGCCAGTACGCCTCCGTCGACGGCGAGTTGACGGGACGGGAGAATCTGCGGCTCTTCGCGAGACTGCTCGGCGTCCGGGGCGCGGCGGGCCGGACGCGCGCCGACGAGCTGCTCGAACGCTTCGAGCTGACGGACGCCGCGGGCCGGGTGGCGCGGACCTACTCGGGCGGGATGCGGCGCCGCCTCGACCTCGCCGTCAGCCTGCTGACCCGCCCCCGGGTGCTCTTCCTGGACGAGCCGACCACCGGGCTCGACCCGCACAGCCGGGGGCAGATCTGGGCCGCCGTGCGCGCGCTCGCGGCCGAGGGCACCACCGTGGTGCTGACCACGCAGTATCTGGAGGAGGCCGACCGGCTCGCCGACGAGATCGTGCTGATCGACCGGGGCAGGGCCGCCCACAGCGGCACCCCCGCCGAACTCAAGGCGCGGATCGGCTCGTACGCGGAGGCCGTCCTCTCCGAGGTGGTGACGGGCGACGCGGTGGAGTCGGCGCTCCTCGCGGCGGCGGGCGTGCTCGATCGGCTGACCGGCGCGGAGCCGGTCTTCGACCGGGAGCGCCGCGCCGTCGGCGCCGTGAGCACCGACCCCACGCTGACCCTGCCCCGGATCGTCCGGGAACTGGACGCGGCGGGCGTCCCGGTGGTCGACGCGAGCCTGCGACCGCCGACGCTGGACGAGGTGTTCCTGCGCCTGACCGACCGCACGGGGCCCGCCGCCCACAGCGGACCCGACGGGCGCGCCGACCGCACGGCAGACAGTTCCGACTCCGAGGAGCAGGCCGCATGAGCACACTCGCGTACGACAGCGGCGCCGTCCTGGGGCGCCACCTCCAGCGGATCAGGCACGCGCCGGGCGTGGTGATCCTCACCCAGACCATGCCGATCAACATGCTGCTCTTCTTCGGCTACGTCTTCGGCAGCGCGCTGGCGATGCCGGGCGAGCAGTACCGCGCCTACCTGGTGCCCGGAGTGCTCGCGGCGACGGCCGCCGGCGGCCTGATGACCGGGATGTTCCAGGCGTCGCACGACGCGCAGCGCGGTGTCACGGACCGGTTCCTGTCGCTGCCGATGAGCCGGGTCGCCGTACCGCTGGGACAGACCCTGGCCGATCTGCTCACCACGCTCGTGGGGATCGTGCCCCTGCTGCTGGTGGGGCTCGCGGTGGGCTGGCGGGTCGAGACCGGGGTGACCGGCGCGGTCGGCGCCGTGGGGCTGCTGCTGCTCTTCCGCTTCGCGACCGCGTGGATCGGCACGTATGTCGGACTGCTCGTCCGCAACGAGGAGATCGCGGGGCAGCTCGGCGCCGCGACCTTCGTCCTGCCGCTGCTGTCGAACGCCTACATCCCGGCGGAGGGGCTGCCCGGCTGGCTGCGGACGGCCGCGGAGTGGAACCCGATCAGCGCGGTCGCCGCGGGGGTCAGGGACCTGTGCGGGAACGCGGCGCCCGCGGCGGACGCCGCCTGGCCGACCGCGCATCCGGTGGCCGGATCGCTGCTGTGGTCGCTGGTGCTGCTCGGTCTGTTCGTACCGCTCGCGGTCCGGCGGTACGCCAGGGGCGGGGGGTGAGGCGGCCCGGACGGCCCGCCGGTACGGTCCGGCGACGATGACGGTGAGGGGACCGCGGGCGGCCTGATCCGGTGTCGGGGAGTGAACTCACCGGCCGGGCCGCCGCGGAAGGGGACGGGGAAGAAGACGCGGAGGGGCGGCCTGCGCTCGGCCGGCCCGCAGAACGGGTGCGGGCGATCCGAGCGCGTGATGCCGCGCGGAGCCGAACCGTCAGCGGCGGCTGCCGAGAAGCGTGCGCCGCAGCCGCCGCAGCGGCGCGAAGAGCGAGACCCGCGCGCCCCTGCTCCGGTGCGTGTCCGACCTGTCCCGTGCGGTCAACTCGCGCATCAGCAAAGTCGCCTCGACCGTCTCGCGCTGCGGGACGGCGGGACCGCCGAGCACCGAGAGATGGCGGTCGAGGCGCGAACTGCTCGCGCTGCTCCCGCAGGTGAGCGCAGGGATGCGCGCCCTGCTGTGCATCGTTATCTGTTCCATTCCACTCCCCACCCGTACGAGGGCACCCGGTCCGGGCAGGTTAACCCTATCGCCCCTTCAGGACACCCGTGTATCCCGCCTCAGGGCGGAACCACACTCGTACGGGGAGGAATGTACACAGCCCGATCTATGCGATTTCAGGGCGAGTTGGACAGATCGCCCGTGCGTGAAGAACCTATGCGGCCGAGGTGAAGACCGGCAGGTAACCCTGGGACTGACCGGCGGCCGTGGGGTGGTACGACTCACCGATGTCGAGCACGTTCAGACTGTTCAGCCAGGAGGCGCTGGAGCAGATCTCGTGCCCCGTGAAGGCTCCGGAGACCCCGGCGAAGGTGAAGCCGTGGTCGGCGGCGCGCTTGGCGGTGGTGTCGTTGAGGAAGTCGGAGGCGTTGTTGATGGCGGTGCGCTTCGCCTCGCTGAGCCCGGCGACGCACGTTCCCTTGAGCTGATAGAAGCGGGGATAGCCGAGGACCACGACCCGGGCGGACGGCGCCTTGGATCTGATCGCCGTGTACACCGTGTCGAGGTTGCCGGGCAGGGTGGACTCGACGAACGTGCGGGCCTGCGCGATCCGGTTGAGGCAGGCGCTCTCCGACTGGAGGACGCAGACCGTCATGACGTCGGAGAATCCCGCGTCGTTGCCGCCGATGGAGATGCTGACGAGATCGGTGGCGGAGCTGAGCGGTCCGAGCTGACCCGCGGTCACATCACCCGTACGAGCGCCCGCGCACGCGGTGAACGCGAAGGTGGCCGGCGCGTGCGCCGCCGCCCAGAGCGCCGGATACGCCCGCGGCGTGCGCTTACAGCTACCGCTCGCGCTGTCGTACCCACCGGAGCCGACCCCGGAGGAGTACGAGTCGCCGAGTGCGACGTAGTCGACGGCGGCCGCCGACTCGGCGGCCGAGACCGCCGATGCCCCGGTGAGGGCGAGGACCGCACCAAGGAGGAGCGAGGACGAGAATGCCGTGATTCGGGCCAGTTTCATAGAACCTCTCCTTAGCAGGATTTCTGCCACAACTGTCGTACCAGCGACGACAGTTCACCGGAAGTGTTCATGCCAAGAACGTTCGGTGAGAGATTCTCCAGGATCGATATCTGCGCACGAGACATGCGGAATTGAGCGGAACTGATCAGGGAGGTTCCGGATGCGATCGACTAAGTACGGCCAAAGAAGCAAAAAAGCGCGCCGAGGTTCCACCTCTTGCCATACAGTCCCAATCATCAATACCGTCGTACATCCACCCGCATCGGTCCATCATGCAAGCGGCTCCAGGGGAGGGCTCAAGCGTCGCGATGGCTCCCGGGGCGGGGCGCGGTAGGGGGGTGCCGCGCTCGGTGACCGCGTTCCGCGCTGCCGAGTCGCGTGCCGCGCGACCAGCTCCACAGCTCACCCGGCCGGCACGGCGTTCCATGCTCCATGCTCCACGTTCCATGTGGCACGTTCCATGTGCCACGTGCCAGGCCGTCATGGCGGGGTGAGAACCCCCCTTTCGAACCGGAAACACTGCGGGACCGCCCGGGGGTGGGCGGTCCACCGGACGAGAGGGAAAAGACCCGTGAGCGCTTTCCTGCGCCCGGCGATACCGGGCGACGATCCACTGGATCTTCCGGCACGGAGCACGACCGACCATCAGATCACCGGCCTTCAGGGCACCGGGCTTCAGGGCACCGGGCTTCAGAACACCGGTCTCCAGAGCACCGGCCACCAGGCCACCGACCATCAGAGCCAGGGGCTGCTGCCGTACCGGGCGATCTCCTCGCATCTCGCGATCACTCCGCCGGTGAGTGTGGTGATACCGGCGATGAACGAGGCGCGGAACCTTCCGTACGTCTTCCGGACCCTGCCCGAGTGGATCCACGAAGTCGTCCTGGTGGACGGCGACTCCACCGACGGCACGGTCGAGGTCGCCCGCGCGTTACGGCCGGACGTGAAGGTCGTCGCGCAGCGCGGCAAGGGCAAGGGGGACGCCCTGATCAGCGGGTTCGCCGCGTGCACCGGCGACATCATCGTGATGGTCGACGCGGACGGCTCGGCCGACGGCCAGGAGATCGTCTCCTATGTGTCGGCCCTGGTCTCCGGCGCCGACTTCGCCAAGGGCTCGCGGTTCGCCAACGGCGGCGGCACGGACGACATGACGGCGATCCGCAAGCTCGGCAACCGGGTGCTCTGCGCCGTCGTCAACGCCAAGTTCGGCGCCCGCTACACCGATCTCTGCTACGGCTACAACGCCTTCTGGCGCCACTGCCTGGACGAGATCACGCTCGACTGCACCGGCTTCGAGGTCGAGACCCTGATGAACATCCGGGTGGTCAAGGCGGGGCTGAAGGTGCAGGAGATACCGAGCCACGAGTACGACCGGATCCACGGGGTGAGCAATCTCAGAGCCGTACGGGACGGTCTGCGCGTCCTGAGGGTCATCCTCCGCGAGCGGGGCGTGCCCCGTTCGACCCGCCGCCGGCCGGTCTCCTTGCGGATCAGCGTCCCGGCGGGGCCGCGCGGGGAAGCGTCGTGACCGGACGTACGGCGCCCCGGGGGGGAACGCCCCCGCGTCAGCGGCCGTTCACGGTGGTCGTCTGCGTCTACACCGAGGAGCGCTGGGAGGACATCCTCGCGGCGGTCGACTCGGTGGCCGGGCAGTCCCTGCCCGCCCTGGAGACGCTGCTCGTGGTCGACCACAACCCGGCCCTGCTGGCGCGGCTCACCGAGCGGTACGCGGAGCGCGCCGCGCGCGGCGAGGTGCGGGTGCTCGCCAACGCGGGCCCGCGCGGTCTCTCCGCGGGCCGCAACACCGGGATCGCCGCCGCCCGCGGCGCGTTCGTGGCGTTCCTCGACGACGACGCGGTCGCCGAACGCGACTGGCTGCGCCGCTTCGACGAGGCGTACGGGGACGATCCGCGGATCCTGGCCGTGGGCGGCCGGACGGTGCCGGCCTGGGCCTCGGGGCGCAGACCCGGCTGGTTCCCCGAGGAGTTCGACTGGGTCGTCGGCTGTACGTACCGGGGGCTGCCGGAGGGTCTGGTGCGGGTACGCAACGTCCTCGGCGGCAACGCGTCGTTCCGGCGTACCGCGTTCGACACGGCAGGGGGGTTCGCGACGGGCATCGGGCGCGACGGCGACCGGCGCCCGCTCGGCTGCGAGGAGACGGAGCTGTGCATCCGGCTCACCGACGCCGTACCGGACGCGGTGCTGCTGATCGACGACCGCGCGGTCATCCACCACCGGGTCCCCGCGGCGCGCGAGCGGTTCGGCTACTTCCGTACGCGGACCTACGCGGAAGGGCTGTCGAAGGCGCTGGTCGCCCGGAGCGTGGGGGCGGACAAGGGGCTCGCGTCCGAGCGCCGCTACACCACCCGTGTGCTTCCGGCGGGTGTCGCGCGCGGTCTGCGCGACGCGGTACGGGGCCGGCCCGGCGGCCTGGGCCGCGCCGGGGCGATCGTGGCGGGGACGGTGCTGGCGGCGGTCGGCTATCTGGTGGGCCGCTTCCGTACCCGGGGCGGGGAGGTCGCGTTCGCGTCCGGACCGATCGAGCGGGGCGCGTCCGGTGCGCGGGAGGGGTCGCGCGGCCGGTGGGAGGCGGCCGTATGACGACGGAGGGAAGGGGCCCCGCGCGGCGCGCGCCCGGGCCCCCCGGGGCGGGCCGCCCCCGGGGGGGGGGGGCCCCCGGCCCCGGGGCCGCCCGGCGGGCGGGGGCCCGCGCGCTCACCCTTGCACA
>NZ_JBHZDA010000083.1:17681-32335 GCF_042755665.1 Streptomyces sp. NPDC059142 | reverse complement strand
TGACCCCCCCCCCCCGCCGCACATACCGGGGGGCCGCCGCCCCGGGGCCGGGCGCGGCCGCGTCCCCTCGGGCGTCGTGGAAGGCATCGTGGGAGGCATCAGGCGCTTCGGCCGGATCACGTGGGTCGGCCGGATCACGCGGGTCGGCAGGATCACATGGGTCGGCCGGATCACTCGGGTCGGCCGGGCCGAAAGACGGCGATGAAGTCGATGCACAACACCGTTATATTGCACGGTGATTGCTATGATCTTCAGATTACTTCTGGACAAAATTTCCCCCGGAAGTGGGACGTGATGCCCTGAGCCGGACACGGCTCGTACGGCTTCGCGTGCGCGTCGCAGGCGGTACGAGGGATCCCCGCACCCGTCGGCGACTCCGTCCCCTCGCAGCAGCAGAACCCAGCCGACCAGCCTGTGCCCCCGCACTCAAGCACCGAGGGACCGCGGAATGCCAGTGCCAGCCCCCAGCCACCACCGCACGCACAAGGACCGGGCGCTGCCGTCGGCCGTGCCGCTCCTGCTGCTGGCGGCGGCGGCCGTGGCAGGTGGAGCGGCTGTCTCCGGCGCTCCGGACCCGGCCCGCCCCTGGGTGGCGGCCACCGTCGCCGTGGCCTGGGGCTCTCTGGCCCTCGTCGTCGTCAGCGGCGTCCTGCTCCTGCGGGCAGCCCGGCGCCGTACCGCCACGGCCCGGGGCGAAGTCGAAGGGGTCCGGACCCAGTTGGCCGGATTCAGCTCCGCCCTGGGGCATCTCCTGAACGTGAGCCTGCCCGCCGCCGCCGGCCGACTCCGCGAGGGCGCGGGCGCCCAGGAGGCCCGTGCCGCCGTACCGGCCCCCGCCGAACCGCAACTACGCCGGGTCCTGGAGCTGTTCACCCAGGAGATCGCCGACGCCCGGCGCCTCGCCGCGACAGCCGCCGAGGAGCGGGACGCGGCCCTCCGCCAACTCACCGGAGCGGGCGACGCGCTCGGCCTCCTCGCCGGCACCACGCTGCCCGAGGCCCTCACGGCGCTGCGCGCGGGCCGGTCGGCCGACACCGTGCTGGCCACCGTCCAGGTCCCGGCCGATCCCCGCCTGCGGACCGTGCTCACCACCGTCGTCAGGGACTTCGCCACCAGCGAGCGCCGGGCCGCCGCGGCCCAGGCGGCCAGCGCCAAGGCGCTCACCCGGGTCCAGGCGAAGGCCGTCTCCATGCTGGCCGACCTGCGCGACATGCAGGACCGCCACGGCGAGGACGTCTTCGGGGACCTCCTCAGGCTCGACCACAACACCTCCCAGATCGGCCTGCTCACCGACCGTCTCGCCCTCCTCATGGGCGGACGGGCCAGCCGCGCCTGGAACAAGCCCATCCCGATGGAGTCGATCCTCCGCGGCGCGGTGGGGCGCATCGTCGCCTACCAGCGCGTCCGTCTGAACTGCTCCAGCAACGCCGCCATCGCCGGGTTCGCCGCCGAGCCCGTGATGCATCTGCTGGCCGAACTCATGGACAACGCCGCGAACTTCTCGCCGCCCATCGACCAGGTCCATGTCTACGTCGAGGAGCGCACCGCGGGCATCGTCGTCACCATCGAGGACAGCGGCCTGAAGATGGCCGGCGCGGCCATGCGCCGCGCCGAGGAGTCGGTCTCCGGCAACAACACGGACCTCGCCCTGCTCCAGGGCACCCGCCTCGGCCTCGCCGTCGTCGGACGCCTCGCCGCGAAGTACCACATCAGCGTCAACTACCGCCCGTCCTCCCGTGGCGGCACCGGCGTCGTCGTCCTGCTCCCCCCGCAGCTCCTGGCCCAGCAGCGCGATCCCGCTCCCGGCCGCGCCCGCCCCGTCCCCGAGGCGACGCCGCTCGCCACCGCCGCCCCGGCGGTCACCCGGGCCGCGCCGCCCGCGCCGGGCCCGGCCGCCTCCCCCGCCCCGCCCACGTCCCAGACCGCTCGCCCGGCCACGTCCCCGGCCGGTCCCTCGGCCGCCACCACCGGCGGACTGCCCGTCCGTCCGCCCGGCCGCACCATGGCCGCCGCCGACCAGGGCCGGACCCGTCCCCCGGCCGGGCGCCCGGAGAGCGCCCCCTCCGGCCGGGACGCCGGCTCCCAGTTCGGAGCCTTCCACCGCGCCCGCCGTACCCCCGACAGCCCGTCCGCCCAGAGCCCGTCCACCCCCAGCACCTCCCCCGACCGTCCATCCGCCGGTCCCACCGGTCCTGCCGGTCCCGCCGACCCCTCCGGCCCGTCCTCGGCTGAAGCGCGGCTTCAGCCTCCTCCGCAGCCGTAGGCACAAGAAACCCATCCCCCGTTCGGAACGCGAGAATGGAGGCACGGGCGGATGACCCGCTTTCAGGGCCGTCCCGCCCCACGCACACCATGCAGACCACTGACAACAGCTTGACCTGGCTCCTCGAAAACCTGCTGGAGCGCACCCGCGGCACCCGCCACGCCCTCGTGCTCTCCCGCGACGGACTCAAACTCTGCTGGACCCAGCACCTCACCCTCGACCAGGCCGACCAGCTCTCCGCCATCTGCTCCGGCATCCAGGCCCTCGCCCAGGGCGCCTCGGTCGAGTTCGGCAGCGGGAGCGGAGGCGTACGCCACTCCATGACGGAGTTCCACGGCGGGCTCCTCTTCATCGTCGACGCCGGCGAGGGGGCCCACCTCGCCGTCATCGCCGGGGAGGAGGCCGATCCCGGCGCGGTGGGCCATCAGATGACCGAGCTGGTCGAGCAGATCGGTGAGCACCTGCGGGCCGAACCGCGCTCTCCCGGCCGGAACAGCTCTCCCTCGTGAGCCGCCGGCCCGACGTCGGGAACCCCGACCGGCTGTACACCGTCACCGCCGGCCGCAGCGAGGCCGACAGCGACACGTTCGACCTGGTCACCCTGATCGTCGCCGAATGCCGGCCGGTACCCGGCATGCAGTCGGAGCACGCCCGCATCCTCGACCTCTGCCGTCACCCCACGGCGGTCGTCGAGGTGTCCGCCGAGCTGAAACTGCCCGTCATGGTCGTACGGATCCTGCTCGGCGACCTCCTCGACACCGGCCGCATCACCGCTCGGCACCCCACCGCGGCCCGCTCCGACGACCTCCCCGACTCCGCCCTCTTGAAGGAGGTGCTCCATGGACTCCGCAACCTCTGAGCTGCCCGCTCGGACCCCCCTGGCCGACGCCGCCGAGACCGGTCTGAAGATCGTCGTCGTGGGCGGCTTCGGCGTCGGCAAGACCACGCTCGTCCGGTCCGTCAGCGAGATCCGGCCGCTCAACACCGAGGAGGTCATGACCGAGGCGGGGGTCGGGGTCGACGAGACCTCCGGGCTGCCGCACAAGACGACCACCACCGTCGCCTTCGACTTCGGCCGGATCAGCCTCAACGAGCGCATGGTGCTCTACCTGTTCGGCGCGCCCGGCCAGGAGCGGTTCTGGTTCCTGTGGGACCGCCTCTTCTCCGGCACGCTCGGCGCGGTCGTGCTGGTCGACACCCGGCGGATGAGCGATTCCTGGTACGCGATCGACCGGCTCGAACACCATCGGACCCCGTTCGTCGTCGCCGTGAACCGGTTCCACGACGACCCGGACGAGTACTCGCTGGAGGAGATCCGGCAGGCGCTCTCACTGCCGGAGCACGTGCCGCTGATCGACTGCGACGCACGGGTGCGCGCGTCCGGCAAGAACGTCCTGATCACCCTCGTGGACCACCTCTACGCACTCGCCCTCTCCCGGGAGACGACACCGTGACCGACCCCGCAGGACTCCCCGCGGGCGGGGCGCCGCCGCCCGGCTGCCCGGCCCACGCCGGCGCGGTGCGGCTGGCCGGGCTGGAGTACCGGCAGACCCCGGCCCAGCTCTACCGCGCGCTGCGCAGGGAGCACGGAGCGATCGCCCCCGTCCTGCTGGACGGGGACATCCCCGCCTGGCTGGTGCTCGGCTACAGCGAGATCTCGTACATCACCGCACATCACGAGCTGTTCGCCCGGGACTCGCGGCGCTGGAACCAGTGGCCGGACATCCCCGACGACTGGCCGCTGATGCCGTTCGTCGGCTACCAGCCCTCGGTCATGTTCACCGAGGGGGAGGAACACCAGCGCCGCGCCGGGGTCATCACCGACGCGCTGGAGGCCGTCGACCAGTTCGAACTGGCCCAGAACTGCGAGGACATCGCCGAGGGGCTCATCAACTCCTTCGCGGGCAGCGGCCGGGCGGAGCTGGTCACCGAGTACGCCCACGCGCTGCCCCTGCGGACCGCCCTGCACCTCTGCGGGCTGCCGTCCACCAGCACCGAGGCCGACGAGCTGGTACGGGACCTCCGGATCACCCTCGACACCGCCCCGGACGAGGACCAGGTCACCGCCTACGGGCGGCTGGCCGAGCGCGTGGACCGGCTCATCGGGGACCAGCGCGACAGCCACGGCGCCAACCTCACCTCCCGGATGCTCGCGCATCCGGCCGGGCTCACGGACGAGGAGGTCCGCGCGGACCTGATCGCCATCCTCTCCGCCGTGCAGCAGCAGACCTCCAACTGGATATCCAACGGCCTGCGTCTGCTGCTGACCGACGAGCGGTTCGCGCTGAACGTGGCCGGCGGACGGCTCAGCGTGGGGCAGGCGCTCAACGAGGTGCTCTGGCTGGACACCCCCTTGCAGAACTTCATCGGCCGCTGGGCGGTACGGGACACCCAACTCGGCGGCCAGCGCATCAAGGCGGGCGACTGTCTGGTCCTCGGCCTCGCCGCGGCCAACACCGATCTGAGCATCTGGCCCGAGGGCTATGTCGGCGCCGAGAACTCCGCACACCTCTCCTTCGGCAACGGCGAGCACGGCTGCCCCTATCCGGCCCCCCTCCTCGCCGATGTCATCGCCCGCACCGCCATCGAGACGCTGCTGGAACGCCTGCCCGACATGGTGCTGTCCGGGGAGCCCGAGGAACTGGTCTGGCGCACCTCCACCTGGTCGCGAGGGCTGCTCGCCCTCCCCGTGGAGTTCACCCCCGTCGCGCGGTAGCCCCTCTGACCGGACCGTGCGGGCGGTGGTGGCCCCACGGGGAAGATGCCCGGCCATGGATTTCGGTACTCAGGCCCACTATTGTCTGAGGTCCGGCGGTCCCCGGACGGGGCCCGCTCCGGCGGGGCGCCCATCAGGGCGTTCCCCAAGGGCAGTCAGTACGGAAGGCGCACACGATGGGCAAGCTGGACGGCAAGGTCGCCATCATCACCGGGGCGGCCCAGGGCATGGGCGCGTCACACGCCCGCAGGTTCGTCCGCGAGGGCGCCAAGGTCGCGCTCACCGACCTCAACGAGGAGTGGGGACGGAAGATCGCCGACGAACTCGGCGAGAACGCGCTCTTCCTGCGGCACGACGTCACGTCGCTCGCCGACTGGGCCCGCGTCCTCCAGGAGACCGAGGAGGCCTTCGGCACCGTGACCGTCCTGGTCAACAACGCGGGCATCCTCGGCCCGGTGACCCCGACCGTCGAACTCGACGAGGAGGAGTACCTCCGCGTCTGCGCCGTCAACCAGCACTCGCAGTACTACGGCATGAAGACGGTCATCCCCTCCATGCGGCGGGCCGGCGGCGGCTCGATCGTCAACGTCTCCTCCATAGCGGGCATCGTCTCGATCGTCGGCTCCCCGAACCTCGCCTACGTCGGCAGCAAGTTCGCGTCCCGGGGCATGACCAAGCATGTCGCGGTGCAGTACGGCCCCGACAACATCCGCGCCAACTCGGTCCACCCCGGCTACATCAAGACCCCCATGATGGCGGCGGCGACCGACGAGAACGGCGGCGGGATCGCCGAGGCGGTGCCGCTGCGCCGCATGTCCGAGGCGGACGAGGTGTCCAGCCTCGTCCTCTTCCTCGCCTCGGACGACTCCTCCTACATCAGCGGCACGGAGCACATCATCGACGGCGGCCTGACCGCTCAGTGAGGCCTCTGCCGGTACGGGCCGCCTCAATCGCGGGCGGCGGCGCCGAAGGGGGAGCCGCCCGACGCGCGCGGCCGGGCGGCGGCTCCTCGGCCCGTCAGGTCAGCGGCGGCTCGAAGTCCCAGTAGGGGCGGTTGCGGGAGCGGGCCGCGACCGTGTGGACGTGCTGGGCGCCCAGGGTGGTCACCAGGTCGTCCAGCGCCTCCTGTTCGACCTTCTCGGCGCGCTGTCCGTCCCGCAGCCCGCGCAGGTCGGCGGCGTGGGCGATGCGGGCCGAGAGGGTCAGCGGGTGGGTGCGGCCGAGGGTTTCGGTGGCGCGCGTGACGGTGTCGTCGCTGAGCGAGGCGGCGCCCTCCGTGTCGCCGGTGATGTTGCGCAGCGCGGCCGTGTTGATGGCGCACCCCAGGGTCCAGGGGTGGGTCTCGCCGACGGCGCGTCCCATGTCCGTGAGCGCGTTCTCGGTGACGTCGAGCGCCTGGTCGCGTTCGCCGACGCTGCGCAGGATCAGCGCGTGGTTGGAGCGGCTGCCCGCGACGTACGGGTGGCCCTCGCCCAGCATCGTCACATAGCCGTCGACGACCCGCTCGCTTATGTCCCTGGCGCGGTCGATGTCGCCGTGCTCGCGGGCGAAGCAGCTCTGGCCGGCCGCGAACATCATGGTCAGCGGGTCCCGTTCGCCGAGGACCCGTTCGCAGCTCTCCAGGACCTGGGTGAACAGCGCCCCGGCCCGGCCCCGTTCGCCCGAGCGGTACAGGCACAGGGCGAGGTTGAACTCGGCGCGCAGGGTCTGCGGGTTGTCGCGGCCGAGGACGGTCCGGTGGATGCGGGCGCTCTGCGACTGGAGCGATTCGGCCTCGCCGTAGCGGCCGAGGAGCCGCAGGTCCGTCGCGTAGTTGATCTCGGAGTAGAGGGTCCAGCTGTGACGCGGCCGCAGCAGTTGCCGACGGGCGTCCAGGGTGCGGCGGTTGAGGTCCAGGGACTCCTCGTACCGGCCGAGCAGCCGCAGCGAGATCGCCAGGTTGTTCTGCGCGTTGAGGGTGCGGGAGTCCTGCTCGCCGAGGAGTTCGCGGAAGGAGGTGAGGAGGCCCCGGGAGATCTCGTACGCCTCGTCGTACCGGCCGAGGCCGCGCAGGTCGGCGGCGAGTCCGCCGGCCGCCCGCAGGTGTTCCAGGTCCTGTTCGCCGCGTTCCTCGCGCAGGTGTGCCACGGCGGCGCGCTCGATGGCCTCCGTACCGGCGTAGTCGCCCACCGCGCGCAGCAGGTTGGCGTAGTGGTAGCTGAGGTCCCAGATCCTCGGGTGGGTCTCGCCGAGGAGCCGCCGCCAGGCTTCCAGGGCGCGCCTGCCGAGGTTGATACCGGCCTGGTATTCGCCCGAAAGGTACATGTAGCGCAGGCAGTTGAGGATCAGGGTGTGCATGGCGGGGTCGGTGCTCTTGAGTACGTCGGCCCATTTGAGGTGCGGGGTGATCTCCGCGTACCGGGGCCACAGCCGGGTGTCGGTGGGGCGCATGGGGTCCGCCTCCACGAGGGCGCGGCGTACCACCTCGATGAACTCCGCGTGGTCCTGCGCGGGCATGTCCTGGTGGACGATCTGGTGGACCATGCGGTGCATGTAGAGCGAGTCGCCCGCGGCGCCCGCGAGCGAGGACTCGCCGACCGCGTCGTGGACCTCGCGCTCGCCGACCCCGGCGGCCCGGACGACCGCGTACTGCCGCAGCTTGTTGATCGCGCGCGCCCAGCGCACCGGGTCGTCGACCAGTCCCCGCAGCTTCTCGGGGAGGGTGTCGGGAGGCAGGTCGCGCACCAGGCGTACGGGGATGGCGCCGGGCGCGAAGAAGGTGCACAGACGGAGCAGGTCGACCGATTCGGGGACGGTCTCGCGGAGTTTGTTGAGCAGTATCGACCAGCCGGTCTGGAAGGCGAGGGGGAAGTCGCTGGAGATCCGGACGACGTCCTGGTCGACCCCGTCCTTGAGGAGGTCGATGTACGCCTCGACCGACATGTCGGAGTCGTTGAGCCAGCCGGCCGTCTGGTCGAGCAGCAGCGGCAGGTCCTCCAGCGCCTCCGCGAGGCGGCCCGCCTCGTCGTAGGTGAGGCGGGGGGCGCGGCGGCGGACGAACGCCACGGACTCCGTGCGGTCGTAGACGGGGACTTCGAGCAGGGTGCTGTTGTGATCGGCCCACTCCGGGTTGCGCGCCGTGATCAGCACATGGCCGGGTCCGGTGGGGACGAGGTCCCAGATCTGGTCGGGTTCGTCGGCGCCGTCCAGGATGAGCAGCCACCGGCTGTACGGGTCGCCGCGCCGCAGCGCGTCACGGGCGGCGCGCAGCCGTTCGCCGTACTCCACACCGGTGGACAGGCCGAGCGCGGGAGCGAGGGCGGCCAGCCGCTGGCGGCAGGTGACGCGCTTGTCGGCGGAGACCCACCACACCACGTCGTACTCGGCGCCGAAGCGGTGCGCGTACTCGGCGGCGAGCTGTGTCTTGCCGACGCCGGACATGCCGTGGAGGGTGACCACCCCGGCGCCTCTGGCGGCCTGTTGGAGTGCGTGGTGGGCGGCGTCGAGCAGGGGCTCGCGGCCGGTGAAGCGGGTGTTGCGGCGGGGTACGCCGTCCCAGATGTCGGGTGACTCGCCGGGGTAACGGGGGCCGCGCCGGGGCCCGTCGGGCTCCTCCTCGCGGAGTCCTTCGGTGGCCATGCCGAGCTGGGTCAGCAGCCGCCGTTCGGCCTCCTGTTCGCCGACGGTGTCCAGGCCGACGGCGGCGAAGACGGCGGCGGCGCTCGGCAGTTTCTCCGCCTCGTTGGTGACGGAGACGCCGAAGAACCGGTCGCGCTCGGCGGCCACCACCTCGCGCAGCGCGGTGTTCCACTCGTCGTGGCCGCGCGGGCCGAGCTGGAAGTACCACTGGCTGACGACGACGAGGACCGGGCCGGGCGCGAGCAGGAGGTCGCGCAGGCACTGGGTCAGTGTCATGTCGTCCGGCGGGTCCCACCGCTGGTAGGAGACGGTCAGTCCGCGCCGCTCCAGACGGTCGCCGATCCATGCCGCCCAGGGGCGGTTGTACCCGGCGAAACTGATCGTGACGGCACGGGGCCCGGTTGCTCCAACTGACTTACGCGCTCCGGGCATTCGACCGTCTCCCTGCATCGTCATACGCCCTTTTAACATACCCCGGACCGGCTCGGATCCATCCTGGTGCGCGCCGTCTCACGTTGCGTTCCTTTGGCGCCAGATCATCCGTGCCGTACGGACGTAGGAGGCCGCGCGGGCGCGGTGGCCGGGCGGCGGGGGGCTGTCGGCGAGCCGGTGGTACACCGCGATCATCTCGTTGACGAGGACGCGGCCCTCCCTGGTGAGCGCGCCCGAACCGGCCAGCACGGGCAGGACCGCGCCGACCTGTTCGCCGGCGCGCGCGTGTTCGGCCCACGCCTGGTCGCGGACGGCGAGGCGGTCCGCGCCGAGGGCGAGGCGCTGCCAGTAGTCGGCGAGCGCGATGTGCGAGTACGCGCCCTGGAGCAGCCCGTCGAAGGGGCGGGGGTCGGAGCGCCAGGGCGCGAAGTGCCGGGGCGTGGCGTCCTCGTGGTGGAGCGGGGTGAGGGCGGCGAGCGCGGCGAGCTTGGTGTGCTGGAGTTCGTGCACCAGGGTCGACGCGAAGTAGGCGGGGGTCGCGGGACGGCTGGTGAGGACCGCGCCGAACGCCTCGCGGCGGGTGCCGCTGCACTGCGCGGAGCCGTCGCCGGCGGGGGCGGAGCCGGGCGGCGGTGCGAGCGGGACGAGGCAGTGCAGCAGGGTGGCGGCCTCCTCGGCGCGGTGCGGTCCGCCGGTCCGCAGCAGCGGCTCCACCCCGGCCCAGGACCGCGCCCACTGCGCACGGTGGCGCGCGTCGAGCCGGATGACGGCGGACAGCCCGTGCCGCGCCTCACCGTTGCCCGCGGAGCGGTACGGGTCGACGTCGTCCAGCGGTACGGGGGCGGCCCCGGGCCGTACCGGGGGCAGCGCGAGGACGGGCAGCCACCGCGGGTCGCCGCTCCCGGCCCCGCCGTGGGGGTCCAGGCGTACGGTGACGGGCGCGGCGCCCTGCTGCCGTAGCGTCAACCGGTCGCCGTCCAGGGCGGCGTCGACCGGTACGGGCCCGTCCCCGTCGGTGCGCAGGGCGCCCAGGGCGGGCAGCACGAGCAGGCCGTCGCGGGCGGTGAGCCGGACCCGGAAGGGCAGCCGGGCGCGGAGCGCGGCGGTCGCGGCGAGGGCGCCGAAGTGGTCCAGATCGGCGGCGAGCCGGGGCGCGGCGTCCGGCCGCGCGGCGATCAGGCCGTGCAGGCAGCGCTGCGCCCAGGGGCCCACCAGCGGGTAGAGCAGCACGGCGCGTACGGCGTCCCGGCCGGCCCGTTCCGCGGCCTCCAGCAGCGCCCAGTCGTCGCGCAGCCGGGCGAGCGCGGCGGGGGTGCGGAGCGCGGCGGGGGCGTCGGCCGCCGCGTCGAGCACGGCCCGCAGCAGGACGAGCCGGCGGGTGTGCTGGTCGCGGACGAGCAGCCCCAGCGCCTCGGCGCCGCCCTCGGTGCGGCCCAGTGCGCGCAGGGCCCCTTCGGGGAGGGCGGCGCTCACCGGAGGGCCCCGGGCCCGGCCACGGGAACGGTCGGGGCGAGTGGCGCGCCCCCGGGAACGGACGGTGCCCCGGGCCCGGCCACGGGGGCCGGCGGCGCGAGCGCCCCGGTGAGCCGGGCGGCGACATGGCGGATCAGCCGCTCCAGGTCGGCGCAGTAGACGGAGCGCTGGGTGAAGCCGTGGCCCGCGCGGTAGCGGTGGGCGTAGTGGCCGCCGCCGCAGACGGTGAGCAGCGGGCAGGCCCGGCACGCGGCGGCCAGCGCGGCGGCGCCCGCCTGCCGGGCGGCGACCCCGGGGTGGCGCAGCGCGTCGTCGAAGGAGTGGTGGCGGATGTCCAGCCCGGTGGCGGCGGCCGTGTCGTAGGCGGACTTGAGCGAGTCGACCTGTTCGATCGCGCCGTCCGTCTCGACGACGACGGCGTTCACCGGGTCGAGCCCCAGGGACTCCGTCGCGCCCGGCAGCCCCAGCAGCAGCGCCACGCACTCCTCGAAGAGCCGCACCCGGGTCTCCCGCCGGTCCGCCCGCCACCAGCGGTCGAAGATGGCGGTCAGCCAGTCGCCGTACGGGGTGGGCCGGCCGGGGCCGGCGGCCGGGGCCGGGTCCCCGGGCCCGGCGGCGGGCAGTCCGGGCAGTCCCGGCGGCGGGCTGGTCCAGTTGCCGTGCGGCAGCAGCAGATCGAGCGCGGGCGGGCGCAGCTCCAGCAGCGACTCGTACAGCTCGACCGGGTCGGTGCGCGGGTCGACGACGGTGAGGATCCCGGCGTACGCCTCCGGGCGGTGCGCGGCGAGCAGCCGGGCGCCGCGCGCGGCTGCGGCGAAGGACGGGCGCCCCGCGTGGTCGGTGCGCGCGGCGTTGTGCGCGGCCCGTCCGCCGTCGAGGCTGATGCCGATCCGTACGGAGTGCCGGGCGAGGGTGGTGATCGCCCGCTCGGTGAGCAGGGTGCCGTTGGTCTGGACGGTGGCGTGGACCGTACGGGCGGGGCCCGCCCGGTCGCGTACGGCGTCGGCGAAGGCCCCGAGCCGCGCGGCGCCGACGAGCAGCGGCTCCCCGCCGTGCAGGACGAGGGCCAGTTCGCGCAGCCCGTGGGCGCGGGCGTGTTCCGCGATCCGGTCGGCGGCCCGGTCCAGGGTGGCGGGGGACGCGGCGGCGGGGCGGGTGCGCCAGGTGCGGTCGGGGCCCGCGTACAGGTAGCAGTAGCGGCAGGCCAGGTTGCAGCGGCCGTGGACCTTCACGATGAACTGCGCGAAGGGCACGGCCCCGGGGCCCTGTGCGGAGCCGGGGCCCCGGCCGGGCTCCGCGCGGGGCGGCGTCCCCTGTCGAGACACCACTGCGCACCCCCATCGCCGTACGGAGTCGTCGGGCGGCCCGGTCCCGGGCGCCGGGGCGGAGGCCGAACGCACCGCCCAGAGGGTCCTGCCCCGTAACGTCCTTCTCAGAACGCGTTGTTGAACCCCCAGAGCATGTCGCGGGGCTGCTCGGCCCGGCCGCGCAGATCCGCCATCACCTCGCTGAGCACCGGGTGGTCGAGGGTGCGCAGGGCGGCCAGGTCCAGGGCCAGCAGATCGGGCAGCTCACCGGCCGTACCGGGCGGCGGGGCCGCCGCGCCGCCGGGCCCGCCCTCGTGGCTCCCGTACGCCCCGTTCCCCCGTTCCGTGTTCTCCCGCTCCCGGCCGCCGTGCGCCGCGTCGATCATCACGCCTCCCCGTCAGGTCCCTGCGGCGCGCACCGCTCAGCGTTCCAGCTCGGCCAGCCGGTCCGCGGTCGAACGGGCCGTCTCGCCGCCGCCGTCCGGCAGCTTGCGCCACTCCGTGCGGGCCGACCGGTACGCCTCACGCGCCGCCCGGGGCCGACCCGCCTCCTCATAGGTCTTACCCCGCCAGTGGCCGGCCGCAGCACGCAACGCGACGGCTTCCAGCCGTTGTCGCGGATTGTCCATCTCCTCCTCGGCGGTCCTGGCCGCGTCCGCCGCGTCGCGGAACGCCTCGGCCGCGTCGTCCAGCCGGGCGGGGCGGTGCAGCGTGCGGTAGGCGTCGAAGTGGGAGCGGCCCAGCTCCAGCCAGCAGCGCGCGGCCGTCAGCGGGTCGCGGGCCTCCTGCGCGGCGAGACCGAAGAGGTGTTCCGCCTCGCGCAGATCCACCCGGTCGTCGTTGATCCGGTGGCGCAGCATCAGCGCCTGGCCCAGCATCAGCAGCCGCTCCGCCTGCCGGGCGGTGCCGGTCGCCGTCTCCGTACGGCAGTCGCGCAGCACCCGGACCGCCGCGCCGGTGTGCGGCGCCCCGTCCGGGAGTCCGGCGCGACGCAGCAGGGTGGCGCCCCACTCGGCGAGCAGGTCCGCGTGGGCCCGGGAGTCGCGCGCGGTGGAGCGGGCCGCGCGGGCGAAGAACTCGGCGGCCTCGTCCAGATCCGCGGGGTCCTCGGAGCGTTCGTGGCGGGCCACCCTGACCCGTCCGGCGCGGATCCGCAGCGAGGCGAGCAGCCGCTCGTCCCGTACGGTCGCCAGCGACTGGTCGACGAGGGTCGCGGCCTCCTCCAGCCCCTCCCCGGAGCGGAGCAGCGCGTCCACCAGGTCGAGCAGGATCCGGGCCTGGGTGGAGACGGTGTGGCCGCCGGGGGTGAGCGCCTTGCGCAGCGAGCGGGCCGCCTGGGCCGCGTACACCTGGGCCTGTTCGGGGTCGGAGGTCGCGCCGGAGAGCCGCAGCAGGGTCCTGCCGTGCGCCAGCGGGAGCCCCGTCGGCCGGTTCTCCTGGTCGGGCCAGACGTCGGCGAACGCCTCCAGCATGCCGATCGCCCCCTGGAGCAGCGCGCTGTCGCCGCCGAGCCGCCACTGCGCCTCCAGGGCGCGTACCCGGTCCAGGGTGAGCCGCAGCGCCTCGCCGGGATCGAGTCCGGGCGCCGCGCAGGCGACGGTGTACTCGCGGTCGGCACGGCGCAGCAGCTCCAGGGCGCCGGAGCGGTCGCCGCGCCGCCGCCGGTCGTCGGCCGCCGCGTGCAACACCTTGGCCAGAACGGCGCGTTCGCGCACCGCCCGGGGGTGGGCGGTGGCCCGTTCGGCGGCGCGCTCCGCCTCGCCGAGCAGTTCGCCGCCGCCCTGGACCTCCCAGAGCCGGAGCAGACAGCGGGCGAACTCGGCCCACAGTTCGGGGTCGGAGCCGCCGGGCGCCTCGCGTTCGGTGGCGCCGCGCAGGAGCTGTACGGCGTCGATCAGGTACTGGACCATGCTGTCCGCCTCGAACTGCGCGGTCAGCTCGCGGGCGCTCTCGACGGCCGCGTTGACCGGCTGCGCGGTGGTGCCCGGCCCGGCGCCGTTGAGTCCGTACGCCGCGAACTGCTCGGGCAGCGGCATGAACTGCTCCAGCACACGGGCGGCGACCTCGGCGAAGGGGTGCGGGACGCGCGGTCCGCCGTCGGTGGCGCCGCCGTCCGGGCCGAACTCCCCGCCGAACTCGGCGTCCTCGTCCGGGTCGCCGCCCGGGTGGAGCGGGCCGTGGCGCTCGTTGCCGAGCTGTGCGAGGGCCAGCGCGGGGAAGTTGGGGCCGCCGCGGCCGAAGTGCTGCTCTATGTACTCGGAGCAGTGCTTCAGTACGAGGACGGCCTCGTCCCGGCCCAGCGGTCCGAGCAGCGCCTCCTGGACGCCGGGGGTGAACTCGTACCAGGGCCCGTCGTCGGCGCCGTCGCCCTTGCTGCGCGAGAGCAGCCCGCTGAGCAGCACCTCGGCGAGTTCGGAGGGGCCCGAGTCGGGCAGCATCGTGCGCTGGACGAGCTGCATCACCGGCAGGCAGAGCGGGGCGGCGGCGAGATAGACGGCGAGCTGTCCGGCGACCGGGGAGGCCGCCGAGCGGAAGCGGCTGACGAGCTGGAGCGAGGACATCCGGTCGCCGGGGCGCGGCGCGGGCGCCGGCGGCTGGTCGGTGCGCACCCAGCCGACCGCGCCGGAGATCCGGCCCGCGCCGGTGCCGGAGAGCAGCCGCGCCCAGGCGCCGAGTGCGCCCGCGACGGGCGGCAGTACGGGGACGGCGAGGGCCCCGGGCCGGGCGGCGGGTGCGGTGGCCGCGTCGCCGCCGACCGTCAGCACGGCGGCGCCCGCCCGTCCCTCGCCCCGGGATAGGACCCCGGATGTGTCGGGCCGTCGTGTGCGGTTACAACTTCGCTGGG
>NZ_JBHZDA010000083.1:0-17671 GCF_042755665.1 Streptomyces sp. NPDC059142 | reverse complement strand
GACCAGGGCCCCGGCCCGGCGACCGCCCAGCCGTCCATGGCGGAGGTGTCGAAGGACGGCAGGTCGCGCAGTGCGCCCACCCCGTACGGCCTCGCCAGGCCCACGGCCTGGTGCCCGGGGGGCCGGCGCGCCCCCGCGCCCCGGCCCCGCGTGCGCCCGCGCCGGGCGGCAGGCCGGGGCCGGCGTGGGCCCCGGGCCGGGCGGGGGGTGCGGGGGCCGCGTCGCCGCCGACCTTCAGCACGGCGGCGCCGGCCGGTCCCTCGCCCCGGGAGAGGACCCCGTAGGTGACGGGCAGTCTGGTCCGGTTCCACATGCGCTGCGGCAGCGGCTGGAGGACGGCGGTGGGTGCCTGGCGGCCGAGCTGGTGCAGGAGGCGGTGGGCGCGCCCGCTGTGCCAGAGGGGGCCCGCGCAGTCGCTGACGACGACGGTGACGCGGCGTCCGGTCGGGTCGCTGAGCCGGTCGGCCGAGCTGAGCGGCGCGGCGGCCGGGTCGGGGCTTCTGCTGACGGCGGGGGCGCCGTCGGGCCCCTGGTGGAGATAGCGGGTCTGCACATCGCGGAAGGCACCCAACTGGCCGAAGATCTGCTGGAGTTCGGCGAAGAGCCGCTCCCAGACCCGCATCGACGACGAGGCATCCATCACGAGCTGCAGAATCGCGTCTCCGCGCGAGACGCCACGGAACACCGGAATGATCAGCCCGCCGGCTCGGGCACTCAGCTCTACGGTCGCCACCTCGTCAAGGGTACGGCGCAGCGGGGGCGCGGCGGGCCGGTACCGCTGAAGCGGACGAAGGGCGCGCTGGAGTTCGAGGGGCGCCGGGAGCGCGGGGGCGGCCGGTACGCCCAGGGTGAGCGCGGCGGCGGCGCCGCCCTGCCGGGTCCCGGAGGCGCGCGCTCCGTCGGGGCGCGGCACGGGGTGAAGGGCGATGCGCGGGTCCTCGGCCGGGGGTCCCGGCAGCCGTCCGGGCGCCTCGTCGCCGTCGGCCGCGGGCGTCACCCCCGTACCGTCGGGGCCGGTCGGGACGCGCGGGTCCCGCGCTCCCGTCTCCCCCGGTCCGCGCAGGTCGGCGCGGGGGTCCCTGCCGGGTCCCGGACCGGCGGGCCCGCCGCGGTCGCGGCGGGTCTGCTGGGCGAGCCAGAGGGCGTCGCAGAGCTGCTCGGCGTCGGGGTCGAGACCGGCGCCGCGCAGCCGCGCGACGAGCGCGGCGAGGCGCGAACTGTCGTACGGGGGCGGTGCGCCGCCACCGGGGTCCGCGGCGCCCGTACCGTCCTCGTCCGGCCGCCCCGCGCCGGGGACGCCCGCAACCGGAACCGGAACCGAGGCCCCCGGAACCGGGGCCCGCGAGGCGTCCGGAGCGGAAGCGTCCACCGCCGGAGCACCCGGAACCGAAGCGCCCACCGCCGGAGCACCCGGAACCGAAGCGCCCACCGCCGGAGCGGCCGGATCCGGAGTCGAAGGTTCCGCCCCGGGGGCGGCTCCGTGCCCGTGTCCCGGTTCCGGCTCGCTCGCCGGGCCGTGCCGTACCGTGACGTCGGGCATCAGCGCATCACCTCGGCCGGTCGAGTCGCTGGATGAGCAGGTCGGCGAGTCGGTCACGGCCGGCGGGCGCGGCGGTGTCGGTGAGGTAGATCGCGTTCAGGAGCTGGTCGGTGGCGATCAGTTCGCTGCGCGAGCGCTCCAGGAAGTGCGCGATGAGATCGTCGCCCGCGCGCGCCGCCTCGTCGCCGAGGTGGGCCCGTACGAAGGTGGCGAGCCGCTGGTGGTCCGGCCTGCCCAGCTCCAGATGGATACAGCGGCGCATCAGGGGCGCCGGGAAGTCGCGCTCCCCGTTGCTGGTCAGGACGACGAAGGGAAAGGCGCGGCACTGCACCCGGCCGCCCCTGATCCGTACCTTCCTGCCGTCGTCGGTCAGGACCTCGGCCTCCCCGTCGGGCAGCCGGTCGGCGATCCGCTCCAGCTCCGGAATGCCGAACTCGCCCTCCTCCAACACGTTGAGCAGGTCGTTGGGCAGGTCGATGTCGCTCTTGTCCAGCTCGTCGATGAGCAGGACGCGCGGCTGTTCGGAGGGGAGCAGCGCCGTACCGAGCGGACCGAGCCTGATGTAGCTGCCGATGTCCGCCGACGGGTCCTGACCCTCCGTCACCCCGGCACCGGCCGCGGCGCTGTGCGCGGCGAGCTGGACGTCCTGGAGGCGGGCGATCGCGTCGTAGTGGTAGAGCCCGTCCAGCAGGGTGGAGCGGCTGACGATGGGCCAGCGCAGCACCCGGCCGAGCCCGAGTTCGTGCGCGACGGAGTGGGCCAGGGTGGACTTGCCCGCGCCGGGGCTGCCGGTGACGAGCAGCGGACGGCGCAGATAGAGCGCCGCGTTGATCATCTCCAGCTCCTCGGCGCCGGGGCGGTGCAGCTCCGCCTCGTGCCGGTACCCGCCGAGCCGCCGGTCGGCCGAGCCGTCACCGGCACCACCACCGTCACCGGCGGAACCGCCCGCGAAGTCCCGCCAGGGCGGGGGCGGGGGCAGTTGGGCGATGCCGTCGTGCGGTTCGCCGGCCCCTCGGTAGATGAGCCACTCGCTGGGTTCACTCATGGTGATGTCCTCGTCCTCACTCGTCCGCCGGGGGCGGCAGCCGCCGAAGCTGCTTCACCGTAGCGATCCGGGCCGCACCCCGTAAGGGTCTTCCCGGAGCCGGCCCCCAGGGGGTGTGCCACGTCGGTCATGGCGCCTCCAGCAACTGCCCCGACCCGGGGAGCGGATGGTGCGGATCGTCGTAGAACAGCGCCACTCCGTCCGACCAGAACATCTCCGCGCGGCCCGCGTGCACGCCCTGCCGCAGCTCCATCAGGATCCTCGGCAACTGCTCGGCGCCGTCCGCCTCCGCGACGGTGCGCACGGCCCGCCGGTGGAACTCCGCGCAGACCGACTCGGGCCGGCTCTCGCCGCGCCGCAGCAGCGCGACGTGGAAGCCGCCGCGCACGACCCTGCCCAGACCGGCCGCGGTCTCGCCCTCGGGCCGGGCCGCGTAACGGCACAGCACGGGCACCGTCTCGTACGCCAGGGAGCGCAGCCGCTCCTCCTGCGGTACGGGTACCCGTAATCCGTCCTCGCAGTCGACGATCTCGGCCCGCACCGACGCCTGGGCCGTACGGCTCCAGCGCGCGCGGTGCTCCCTGGCCTCCTCCTCGGTGAGCGGCGGCTCGCGGTCGGAGCAGCGCACCACCACCGGGCGCAGGACGCCCAACGGCGGTTCGTCCGGCGCGAGGCGCCACCCCTCGACCTCCAGACCGAGCTGCTGCCGGACGACGGCGACCTGGAGCACGGCCGGGCTGTCCGGCTCGTCGCATCTGCGGAACGCCTCCGTCAGCGACCCGGTCAGCCGTGCGGGCAGCGCGTCGCCCGAGGTGCCGCGGCTGTCCTCGGCGACGGGCAGCACCTCCCCGCTGTGCCGGGCGACCCCGACGCGCCAGTCGTAGCTGTCGCGCTCCCAGCCGCGCGGCTCCAGCTCCAGCAGGACGAAGGAGCGCTCGCCCGCGCGGGGCCGCTCCCCGTACGCCGGGGCCGCGCGCCGCTGGGCGCGGTCCGTACGGTGCCGGGCCGCGGACCACAGCAGCGCGATCTCGTTGCGGAAGTTCCGCGAGAGCTGGTCGTCGGCGACGAACTTCACCCAGTCCCAGAGGGCTTCCTCGGCCGCCGCGGTGGCCCCCGTGACATAGGGGCGCTCGGCGGCGATGGCGCTCATGCAGTAGCGCAGGACGAGTTCGAGCGCGGCGCCGCCGCCGCGCGTCTCGTACAGCGCGCCGAGCCCGTCCCGCCAGCTCCGGGGCGCCGGGTAGCGCTCCACGCGGTCCACGCCCGGCAGCCGGACCAGCAGATCGAGCAGGCTGTGCGTGGAGACCGGCGGCGGCAGCTCCGCCAGCTTCCCGAGCAGCAGGATCCGCTGCTGCGGGGTGAGCGCGCGGTCGGCGCCCGCGCCCAGCGAGTTCTGTACGTCGGCCCAGGTCCAGCCGGTGCCTGCCCGGTTCAACTGCCGGTCCGCGTGGTACCGGTCATGGGCGTGGAAGACCGCCTGGTAGTCGTCGTCGGCCTCGGTCCCGGCCATCGCCGCGGGCACGGGCAGCGAGCGCAGCCGCTCGACACCGATGGACGTCCCGCCCATCCCGCCGACGAGCTGGGACTTCAGTACGCCGACCACCTCGCCGCGCGCCAGGTCGACCGCGGGCCCGCCGGACACCCCCGGCGGCAGCACGTCCCCGCCGAGCCGCACCTGCTCGTCCTCCGGCTCCGACCAGCCGCCGACGGTGCCCTGGACGGACAACTGCCCGCTGAGCCGCTTGATCCGGCCGCCGACCTCCGTCCAGCCCGAGTAGAGCACCGCCCCGCCGCCGAAGAACGCGGCGGGGCGCTCCGTGACGTACACACAGGCGTGCTCGACGGGGCGGCGGAGCCGCACGAGCGCGAGATCGGGGGCGGGCCAGCCGCCGCGCGTCCCCAGCGCGCCCAGGTCGCCGGGCGGCGGCTCGGGCAGGGCCGCGACCACCGTGCCGGACACGGAGGTCTCGCCGCTGCGGGGGCCGGTTTCGAAGATCACTGTCACGTCCCGCCCCTCCCCCTGCAACGCCACGTGCGCGCACGTGAGAACCCAGCTCGGGGCGATGAAGAAGCCGCTCCCCAGAAAGCTTCCGCCCGGCCCCTCAGGGACATACCCCCGGTCCGGGCCATGGATGCGCACGGTCGCCGCCATGACGAGGTCGTGCAGCGCACTGCGGGCCGTCGCGCCTTCGACCGACCCGCCCGGCTCGACCCGGCCGAGCCCGTCGATCATGTGCCGCTCCCGGCCGGGGGGGTGGCCCCGTGGGGGGGCGCCGGGGCGGCGGGGGGCGCGCCCCCGGCCCGGGGCGGGCGACGCCGGGCCGCGAGGTGCGGGACCGTCGGCGGGGCCGACGGCGGCGGCGGTACGGGCGGCCGCTGCGCCTGCGGTGGCACCGGCGGCGGCGTGGCCAGGTCGACGGGCGGTCCGCCGCCGGTCCAGGTGAGCGTGACCTTGATCCCTCCCTTGGCCTCGCCGTCGGCGAGCAGCCCGACGACCTTGCCCGCCTTCGCGGTGAGTTCGATCCCGAACTCGACGCTGACCTCGTCGGGCCGGACCGCGCGCAGCGGCTCGGCGAGCGAACGCGCGACGCTGGTCACGACGGCTTGCAGGCTGTCGACCCGGGCCTGTACCTGGTCGGCGAACCCGGTGTCCGAGTACGACAGCCCCCGGGAGGGGCGGGTCAGCTCCTCGGCACCGGAGATCCGGGCCCATACAGGTGTGCCGTCGGGCATCTCGATGCGCGCGACACTGGCCTCTCCGTCAACCATGACATCCTCATTTCCCCCAATTCCCCGCAGATTAGCGGCAGTACGCCGCCGACGCGAGGCACACAGGTGAGGACGGCGGATCGTACCCGAACGGTTCTGCGCCCCACACCCGCGCCGGCCGGCCGTGCCCGCCGGCCCTGCCCGGCCGGGCACTAAGCTGAGGACCATGTACTTCACGGACCGCGGGATCGAGGAACTGGAGAAGCGGCGCGGCGAGGAGGAGGTCACTTTCGAGTGGCTGGCCGAGCAGTTGCGCACCTTCGTCGACCTCAACCCCGACTTCGAGGTGCCGGTCGAACGGCTGGCCACCTGGCTGGCCCGGCTGGACGACGAGGACGAGGACGAGTAGCGGGCCGAGCGGTCCTGCCACCGGCCGGGCGGCGCCCTCCACCGGCCACCGGCGGGGCGGCCCCGCGTACCGGCCGCCGGAACCGGGCGGCGCCGCGTACCGGCCGGCTCACTCCCCGCCGGTACGGAGCCGGTCGTACGCCAGTCCCAGCACCCCCTGCGCGATCAGCAGCGCCCCCGCGAAGGCCCAGCCCGCGCTGCGGCGCCGTACCGCCCACACCGCCAGCGGGGCGCCCGCCGCGAGCTGTACGGCGCCGAGCAGCCGCGCCCGGGGCCCGTGCAGCCAGGGGCCGAGCGGTCCGCCCTCGACCTCGTCCAGTTCGGCCCGTACCGCGTCGCGCCAGCCCGCCCACTCGATCTGTTCGGCCCCCGGCTGAATCCGGGCGACCTCGCGGAGCCGGTCGGCCGGTTCGCCGGGGGTGAGGCCCGCCGGGAGGACGAGGCCGGTGCGGGTGAGGAACGCGGAGAGCGCGAGCAGCCGGGCCCGCGCGTCGGCCTCCGGGTCACCCAGGGTCAGCGGCTCCAGCGCCTGGAGGTCCAGTACGGGGTCGAGGCCGAGCCGGGCGGCGAAGGTCCGCATCGCCTCGTCCTCACCGGCCGCGGTGCCGTCCGCGAGCCAGGTGTAGCCGACCGTACGGCGGAACCCCGCGGCCAGCACGTACCCCGCCCGGTCCGGGTCCCACCACAGCGCGAGCACCGGCCAGTTCACGCCGACGGCGAGTGCGGTGGCCCATCCCGCGACCACCCGGTCGACCGGCTCCGTACCGGCGAGCCAGGGTTTCCCCTCCGGGACCAGCAGGGTCCAGCCCAGGCCGGCCGGGGCCAGCAGCAGCTTCTCCCTGAGCAGATGGGCGGCGGGCCGTACCGCCGCCGGTTCGGCCCGGCAGAGCAGCAGCGCACCTGCGGATGTCGCGTTCATGGCCCTTACGCTAGGGCACTTTGCCCCGATACGAGCGCTGGGCCGATCCCCGTTCCGCCGTCCGGTCTTGACTTTCCGTAACCGCGATATATCGTGTTCTTCAAGAGACGCGATATGTTGCGTCAAGCCGGGCCCCGGGAGGTCAGCACCATGGCAGAGTCGACGTGGCAGGTCGCCGAGTCCGAGCGGCTCACCTTCGACACCCCGGTGACGACGCTGGACGTGCGCCTCGTCGACGGCACGGTGAACGTGGTGGGCACCGACGAGGCGCTGCCCGGTCTGCGGGGCGGCACCCGGCTGGAGATCTCCCGCGTCGAGGGACCGCCGGTGATCGTGACCCTGGAGGGCTCGACCCTGACGGTCGCCTACGAGGACCTGCCCTGGAAGAACCTGCTGAGCTGGCTCGCCCCCAAGGGACAGCGGCGCAGCGCCGTCGTCTCGCTCGCCGTCCCCACCGGGACCGCGGTGGGGGTGGGCGTCGTCGGCGCCGAGACCGTGATCACCGGGGTCCGGGGGCGTACGGCGGTCCGCGGGGTCAGCGGGGACACCACCCTCGTCGGGCTCTCCGGCGAGGTGCGCGCCGAGACGGTCTCGGGCGATCTGGAGGCCCAGGCGGTCACCGGCGGTCTCCACTACCACTCGGTGTCGGGCCGGCTGACGGTCGTCGAGGGCTCCGGATCGCGCGTACGGGCCGACTCGGTCAGCGGCGACATGGTCATCGACCTCGACCACCCGACGGGCGACCCCACCGACATCAGCCTCACCACCGTCTCGGGCGAGGTCGCGATCCGGCTGCCGCACCCGACGGACGCGCAGGTCGAGGCGCACACAGCGAGCGGTTCCGTGACCAACGCGTTCGACGATCTGCGGGTCAGCGGCCAGTGGGGAGCCCACCGGATCACCGGCACCCTGGGCGCCGGCGGCGGGACGCTCAAGGCGAACACGGTGTCCGGCTCGATCGCCCTGCTCAGAAAACCACCGTCGGAGGACGAGCGCCACGACGGTCCGCACGGCCCCGCCCCGGCCGACGCGGCGCCCTCCCTGACGAAGGAGCTGTGACATGCCCCCGGTCTTCGCCCACGGGCGACTCCGCCTCTATCTGCTCAAACTGCTGGACGAGGCGCCGCGCCACGGCTACGAGGTGATCCGGCTCCTGGAGGAGCGCTTCCAGGGCCTGTACGCGCCCTCCGCCGGCACGGTCTATCCGCGGCTGGCCAAACTGGAGGCCGAGGGCCTGGTCACGCACGCCACCGAGGGCGGCCGCAAGGTCTACTCGATCACCGAGGCGGGCCGCGCCGAACTGGCCGGGCGCGGCGGCGAACTGGCCGATCTGGAGCTGGAGATCCGCGAGTCCGTCTCCGAACTGGCCGCGGAGATCCGCGAGGACGTCCGGGGCGCGGCGGGCCGGCTCCGCAGCGAGATGCGGGCCGCGGCCTCCGACACCCGTACCGCCACCGGCGCCCGGTCCCACCCGAAGGGCGCGGGGGACGCGCCGCCGGGGGAGGCGCCGTTCGGCGACGCCCCCTTCGGGGACGGCGAGTCCTGGCGCGCGGCGAAGGAGGAGCTGAAGCGCGCGAAGCAGGAGTGGAAGGAGCAGGCCCGCCGCGCGAAGGACGAGTCCCGCCGGGCCCGCGAGGACGCCCAGCAGGCCCGCCGCCAGGCCAAGGAGGCCCAGGAGAACGCGCGGGAGGAGATGCGGCGCATGGCCAAGCAGGTCCAGGACCAGGTGCAGCACCACTTCGTACGGGGCGACTGGCCGACCGGGCTGCGCGAGGGCCTGTCCGAGCTGGCCGGCCAGCTCGGCGGTCTGTCCGGGTCCGGGTGGCCCCCGTACACCAGGCCGGAGGCGGCCGGGCCGCAGGACGCCCCGGAGTGGGCGAAGGACACCCCGGAGTCCGGCGACCCGGCCCGGGACCTGGACCGGCTGCTGGACCGCTTCCGCGACGAGATCCGCGACGCGGCCCGGGACCACGGGGTCACGGCCACCCAGCTCGACGAGGCCCGCCGCCATCTGGCGACGGCGGTGGACCGTATCGGCACACTGCTGCGCACCCCCGGGGAGTGACGGGGGGGGGAGGGACGGTGCCGCCCCTCCCCCGAGCGCCGGGCCCTCCCCCGACCGCCGGCCCCGACCGCCGGCCGCTCAGCCGGACGCCGCCGCCGTGCCCTCCCCGGTGTCCGCCGCGCCGAACATCGCCCGCTCCACGGCCGTGTACGTCGCCCCGTGGTCGGCCAGGACCTCCGAGACCACCCCCGGGCGCGCCGTCAGCGCCAGCAGCAGGTGCGCGTCGCCGATGGCGCGGTCGCCGCGGCCCAGGGCGATCCGCAGGGAGCGCGCCAGGGCCGCCTTGGCACCGGGGGCGAACGGGCGGCGCCTCGGCCGGCGCGTCCTGCCGGGCTTCACCGCGACGCGCAGCGCGCCCTCGCCGTGGGCCTCCTCGACCCGCGCGACGATCTCCGCCACGTCGATCCCGAGCCCCGCCAGCGCCTCCGTCTCCGCCTTCGACAGGCCGCCCCTGCGCCGGGCCTCCCGGAGCGCGTCCTCCACGGAGGCGCGGCGGTCCGCCAGGCCCAGCGCGGCGAAGGCGAAGGACACCCGGGTGCCCCGGCGTTCGAAGAGCGCGAGCAGCAGGTGCTCCTCGGTGACGGTGTCCGCGCCGGTGCGGCAGGCGTGGCCGATCGCCTCCGTGACGACGTCCCGCGCGCCCTCGGTGAACCGTTCGAACATCACTGCCTCCCGTGCTTCTTGTGCGCGGCCTGCCGGGTGACCCCCAGCTCGTCCGCGATCTCCTGCCACGACCAGCCGTGATTCCGGGCGCTGCGCACCTGTACGGATTCGAGCCGTTCCAGCAGCCGCCGCAGCGCGGCGACCGCCCTCAGTCCGACCCGGGGGTCGCGGTCGCCCGCCCGCTCGGCGAGATCCGTCGCTTCGGTCATACCTGTCAACGTACGTTGACAGATGAAGGACGTCAACCCTGGTTGACATGGAGGCGCGGAGGGAGGCGCGGAGGGAGGCGCGGAGGGAGGCTCAGACCGTCAGGACCACCTTCCCGAACAGGCCCCCGGCCGCCATCTTCTCGAAACCCTCCCGGGCCCGGTCCAGCGGCAGCACCTCGTCGATGACCGGCCGCACCCCCGTCAGCGCGCAGAACGAGAGCAGGTCCTCCAGCTCGGCCCGCGACCCCATCGTCGAGCCCACCACCCGCAGCTCCAGGAAGAAGATCCGGGTCAGCTCGGCGTGGTCGGGGCGGTCGCCGCTCGTGGCGCCCGAGATCACCAGCGTGCCGCCGCGCCGCAGGCACTTGACGGAGTGCGACCAGGTGGCCGCGCCGACCGTCTCGATGACGGCGTCCACGCGGTGCGGCAGCCGCGCGCCCGGCTCGTACGCCTCCACCGCGCCCAGCTCCACCGCACGCGCGCGCTTCCCGGCGTCCCGGCTCGTCGCGTACACCCGCAGCCCCGCCGCGCTGCCCAGCGCGATCGCCGCCGTGGCGACCCCGCCGCCCGCGCCCTGCACCAGGACCGAATCCCCCGGCCGTACACCGGCGTTGGTGAAGAGCATGCGGTACGCGGTCAGCCAGGCCGTGGGCAGACAGGCGGCCTCCTCGAAGGACAGCTCGGGGGGCTTGGGCAGGATGTTGGAGGCCGGTACGGTGACGCGCTCGGCGAAGGTGCCCTGGTGGTGCTCGGTGAGGATGGAGCGCGGCTCGGTGCCGTGGTCGCCCCCGCCGATGACGGAGTGGACGACGACCTCGTTGCCGTCCTCGTCCACCCCGGCGGCGTCGCAGCCGAGGATCATCGGCAGCTTGTCCTGGGAGAGGCCCACCCCCCGCAGCGACCACAGGTCGTGGTGGTTGAGGGAGGCGGCCTTCACCGTGACGGTGGTCCAGCCGGGGCGTGGTGCGGGGGCCGGGCGTTCGCCCAGCTCCAGGCCGTCGAGGGGGTGGGCGAAGTCCGTGTGGGCTGCGTAGGCGGCAAACATGGCCCCGACGATAGGGCGGCGGGGCCGCGGACGGGACCCGGCGTACCGGTGACACGCACGACACGCGCCCCGCCCACCACGCGCCGCCCCGCGCGGCTCAGTCCCTGCGGTACTGCGCGGGCGATCCCTTCGTCGCCGGGTCCTCGTACGCGCCCGCCGTGCCCCGGTCGACATGGAAGGTGGTCAGGGTGGAGACGGGCGACACGGGGTCGCGGCGGTCCTCGATCACCCGCATGTGCGTACTGAAGCGCTCCGGGGTCACCTCGTACACGTCGTAGCCGTACCGGTTCCCCTCGAAGTACTGGAGGTGCGGGTTGGCCCGGCCCATGAGCGGGCCGTTGGCCGCGTTCCACGCCGCGTCGTACGCGCTGGAGGTCACCGAATGCGCCGTGAACTCCGTGCCGAGTACGGGCGATCCGGGGTCGTCGTAGTCCGGCCGTATGTCGTCGACGAAGGCCGAGTGCCAGTCCCCGGTGAGCACGACCAGGTCCTCCAGGCCGCTCGTACGGACATGCTCCAGGACCTCCTTGCGCTCGGCGAGGAAGCCGTCCCACTGATCGGTGAACATGTACCGGCCGCCGGGGGAGCCGCGCAGTTGGCTGAGCATGATCGAGTTGGCCCAGATGTGCCAGGAGTCCGGCGCCCGGTCCACCGTCCGCTTGAGCCACGCCTTCTGCTCCGCGCCGAGGATCGTGCCGTCCGCGAGGTTCTGCGCCGAGCGGTACTGCCGCAGGTCGAGCACGGCCAGCTCCAGCAGGTCGCCCCAGCGGCGCACCCGGTGGATCTCCGGGTCCGGCAGGGCGGCGGAGACACCGTCGCCGTCCCCCGCGTCCCGGTGCGGCAGATGCTCGTACCACGCCTGGTAGGCGGCGGCCCGCCGCTGGAGGAACGGCGCGCCCCCGCCCGTACCGCTGTAGTCGTTGGCGACCTCGTGGTCGTCCCAGGTCAGGAACCAGGGGTGGGCGGCGTGCGCGGCGCGCAGCGAGGGGTCGCCCTTGTAGAGGGCGTGGCGCTTGCGGTAGTCGGCGAGGGTCTGGATCACCGGGCCGTTGTTGTCGCGTACGACATCGCCGCCCTCGGGTCCGTACTCGTAGATGTAGTCGCCGAGATGGATGACGAAGTCCAGCCGCTCGCGCGCGATCCCGCGCAGCGCGGCGTAGTAACCCTGCGGGTAGTTCTGGCAGTTGGCGGTGGCGAAGCGCGCGGAGCCGACGCGTCCGGCCGGCGCGGTCCTGGTCCTGCCGGTGCGGCTGGTCCGGCCGAGCGCGCTGAACGCGTACCAGTACGTACGGCCGGGGCGCAGCCCGGTCACCGGTACGTGCACGCTGTGCGCGAGCGTCGCGGACGCCGGGACGGTGCCCCGGGCGACGACCCGGCGCAGCGCACGGTCCTCGGCGACGACCCAGCGCACCTCGGCGACCTCGGGCAGCGGCTGCTCACCGGGTTCGGCGAAGGGTTCGGGGGCGAGCCTGGTCCACAGCACGACGCTGGTCGTGCGCGGGTCTCCGGAGGCGACGCCGAGGGTGAACGGGGCGGCGTCGTACGTCGAGCCGAGCGCGGCGGCGGCCTCGCGGGCCTGCGCGGGGGAGAGTCCGGCGCTCAGCGGCCAGACGGTGCCGAGCGCCCCGGCGGCGCCCGCGGCCTTGAGCAGATCGCGCCGGTTCAGTCCTGACGTGGCGTTCACGGCCGCACCCCTTCGGCGTGGAGGGTCAGTGAGATCCCGTCGGCGTAGCCGTCGTTGGAGGTACCGGTACCGGTGCGGGTGAGGACGAGCAGCACCCGCGCGGAGCGGGCGCCCGGCGGTACGGCGGCCTGCGCGGCGCGCTCCACGAGGGCGGTACGGCCGCCCCGTTCCGCCGCGGTGACCGGGCCGAGGACGGAGAGCGCGAGGGGGGTGCCCCGGCCGTCGCGGAACTCCACCGAGAGCCGGGCCCCGTCCTCCTGTGTCGCGTACCCGCCGAGCCAGGCGGAGACGGCGTACCGCACCCGCCCCGCGTCCACGGCGGCGCGGCCGGTGGCGCCCCGCGCGGGCAGCGGCACGTCCTGGACGAGCGTGGTGCGCGGGCTGTTCCCGCCGGAGAAGAACCGGCTGCCGCGCCGGGCGGGGCCGGGGTCGCCCGCGGTCGGGTAGCCGTTCCCGTGGGCGTACGCGACGAGGGCGGGCGCCCCCTGGCGTACGGACCAGCCGTCGACCGACGCCACCGGCTCCGCGTCCCCTCCCGGACCGCTCTCGGCGTCCCCGTTCACAAGCAGGTTCACAAGCGCCTCCTGGTGTCGTCGTCAACGCCAGGCATCCCAGCAGCCCCACATGAACCGGTAAAGGCCGCCTGCCGAACTTCCGTACGCACGGCGGCCGGACGGCGGGACGGCCGTCCGGCCGGACGGCGGGACAGTGGGACGGCCGGATACGGCCCCGCGACGACGAACGCCGGAGGAACCGCGTACGGTCCCTCCGGCGTTCGCCTCCCACTCGCCGGACCGCTCCGGAGCTCTCCGGGACGTCCGGGACTCCCCGGAACCGCCCGGAACTCCCCGCGGGCGCGGGGTCAGCGGCGCGCGACGCCCTCCGCACGGGCCGCCGCGGCCACCGCCGCCGTCACCGCGGGCGCCACCCGTTCGTCGAACGGCGACGGGATGACGTAGTCGGCGGCCAGCTCGTCACCGACGACGTCCGCCAGCGCGTCCGCCGCCGCGATCTTCATGGACTCGGTGATCCGGGAGGCCCGCACCTGGAGCGCGCCCGCGAAGATCCCCGGGAAGGCGAGCACGTTGTTGATCTGGTTCGGGTAGTCGCTGCGGCCCGTCGCCACGACCGCCGCGTACCGGTGGGCGATGTCCGGGTGCACCTCCGGGTTCGGGTTGGCCATCGCGAAGACGAACGCGCCGGGCGCCATCGAGGCGATCGCCGGCTCCGGGACCGTACCCCCGGAGACGCCGATGAAGACGTCCGCGCCCGCGAGGGCGGCCTCCAGCGAGCCGGAGAGCCCCGCGCGGTTGGTCAGGGCGGCCAGTTCGCGCTTGACGTCGGTCAGGTCGTCGCGGTCGGCGCTGACGACGCCCTTGCGGTCGGCCACCGCGACATCGCCGATCCCCGCCTCCAGCAGGAACTTGGCGATGGCGACGCCCGCCGCGCCCGCGCCGGAGATGACGGCGCGCAGGTCGCCGAGGGTGCGGCCGGTCAGCTTCGCCGCGTTGCGCAGGGCGGCGAGGGTGACGACGGCGGTGCCGTGCTGGTCGTCGTGGAAGACGGGGATGTCCAGCCGCTCCTGGAGCCGGCGCTCGATCTCGAAGCAGCGCGGCGCCGAGATGTCCTCCAGATTGACCCCGCCGAAGGAGGGCGCGAGCCGGACGACGGTCTCGACGATCTCGTCCGTGTCGGTGGTGGCGAGCGCCAGCGGCACCGCGTCCACCCCGCCGAACTGCTTGAACAGGATCGCCTTGCCCTCCATCACCGGGAGGGAGGCCTCCGGGCCGATGTCGCCGAGCCCGAGCACCGCCGTGCCGTCCGTCACGACGGCGACGACCTGCGACTTCCAGGTGTAGTCGTGCACCAGCTCGGGACGCTCGGCGATCGCGGTGCAGACCTTCGCCACGCCCGGCGTGTACGCGAGGGACAGGTCGTCCCGGTCCCGCACCGGCACGGTGGCCTGGATGGCCATCTTGCCGCCGCGGTGCAGCGCGAAGGCCGGATCGAAGGGCTCCTCCGGGGAACCCGCCGCCCCGGCGCCGCCGACGCTTCCGTCGCGATGATTGACGATCTCCGCTGCCATGTAGGTGACCCCTTGTGTCTTCATCAGTTGAGGGTGACCACTCCCCGGATGAGGAGGAGTGGGTTGGGCATCGCGTCCGTACCCGCGCTCACGTGCTCGCCTGCTCACGTGGCCGCTTGCACACATACGTACGTACATACGTATGGAGCGGGCGCGTCGCACACGCGCGCCGCAGCGGTGTCCGCGCGCGGTCCCCCACGGTGAGATGACTCATAGCGTTTATGCCGACCAATGCCGGATAATGCCGACACTTCCGGATAGCGGTATGAATCACGCCCGGTAAGGGATACGGACCGGAGATTCTACGGCCGCAAGAAGATGTACCGACAGAAGGTCCGGCTGTGGTGGGCTGCCTTGTCGATGTACCGGGGGTCTCCCGTTACCCGATTTTGACATGCCCGGCGCTCTTGAGGGCACCGTCCGAATGGCAAGATGCCACTCATCACACTAGGTCGCGACACTCGAAGACGCGTGCTCGGCCATTGGCAGCAACCTCATCCGCCGGAGGACCCTGATCATGACCGCTAGCACCATCTGTCGTACGGCCAGCGCGAAGTCCCGGATGGCCGCGGTCGGCGCGATCGCGGTCGCGGGCACCCTGCTGCTGACCGCCTGCGGCGACCAGACGAAGAGCGGTTCCGACACGGGCGGCTCCTCCTCCGCCGCCGCCAAGGGCCCCCTCTTCGACAAGCTGCCGAAGGAGATCCAGAGCAAGGGCGTCGTCAAGGTCGGCTCCGACATCGCGTACGCGCCGGTGGAATTCAAGGACAAGGACGGCGCGATCGCCGGTATCGACCCGGACATCGCCGCCGCGCTCGGCAAGCAGCTCGGCGTGAAGTTCGAATTCGAGAACGCCACCTTCGACACCCTGGTCACCGGCCTGCGCGCCAAGCGGTACGACATCGCCATGTCCGCGATGACCGACACCAAGGACCGGCAGGAGGGTGTCGAGGACGGCAAGAAGGTCGGCGAGGGCGTCGACTTCGTCGACTACTTCACCGCCGGGGTGTCCATCTACACGCCCCAGGGCAAGGACCAGGGGATCAAGACCTGGGACGACCTGTGCGGCAAGAAGGTCGTCGTGCAGCGCGGCACCGTCTCCGAGGACCTCGCCAAGCAGCAGGCCAAGAAGTGCCCGGCCGGCAAGAAGCTGACGCTTGAGGCGTTCGACAACGACCAGCAGGCCCAGACCCGGCTGCGCGGCGGCGGCGCCGACGCCGGTTCCTCCGACTCCCCGATCGCCGCGTACGCGGTGAAGACCTCGGGCGGCGGCAAGGACTTCCAGCTCGTCGGCGAGCCGGTCGAGGCCGCCCCGTACGGCATCGCGGTGTCCAAGAGCAACAAGCAGCTCTCCAGCGCCATCCTGGAGGCCATGAACGCGATCATCAAGAACGGTGAGTACGGGAAGGCCCTCGCGAAGTGGGGCGCCGAGACCGGCGCCGTCACCGAGGCCACGCTCAACGGCGGCTCGTGACCGGGCGGCGGGCTGGGCGCTGAGAGGCATACATCTGTGACTACCGACATCGACAAGGCGGGCCCCACCGGCCCCTCGGGCCCGCCGACCGCCGCCGCACCCGAGGCCATCAAGGCCATCCCGGTCCGGCACTACGGGCGCTACGTGGCGGGGACGGTGGCCGTCGCCCTGCTCGCGAGCCTCGTCTACGCCTTCTCGCAGGGGAAGGTGAACTGGGCGGCGATCCCCGACTTCTTCTTCGACGGCCGGATCGTCTCCGGCGTCTGGCACACCCTGCTGCTCACCGTCCTCGCGATGGCGATGGGCGTGGTGCTGGGCGTGATCCTCTCGGTGATGCGCCTGTCGAAGAACCCGGTGACGTCCTCCGTCGCCTGGTTCTACATCTGGTTCTTCCGCGGCACACCGGTCTACGTACAGCTCCTGGTCTGGTTCAACCTCGGCCTGGTCTTCGAGTACATCAACCTCGGGCCGATCTACAAGGACTACTGGTCCTCGTTCATGACGCCGTTCCTGACGGCGCTGCTGGGGCTCGGCCTGAACGAGGCCGCGTACATGGCGGAGATCTGCCGGGCCGGTCTGCTCTCCGTCGACGAGGGCCAGAGCGAGGCGTCCCACGCGCTGGGCATGAGCCAGGGCAGGACGCTGCGCCGGGTCGTGATCCCGCAGGCGATGCGGGTCATCGTGCCGCCGACCGGCAACGAGGTCATCAACATGCTGAAGACCACCTCGCTGGTCTCGGCGGTGCAGTATCCCGATCTGCTGAGAGCGGCGCTGGACATCGGGCAGACCTCGGGCGCCGCGGCGGAGATGCTGTTCCTCGCCGCCTCCTGGTACCTGATCCTGACCACGGTCTTCAGCATCGGGCAGTACTACCTGGAGCGGTACTACGCGCGCGGCTCCAGCCGCTCGCTGCCGCTCACGCCGTGGCAGAAGATCGTCAAGAACGTATCCACCTTCCGTCGAACCCCTAAGGCGGTCTCATGAACGCCATGGTGCAGGCCCAGGCCGTGCACAAGTCCTTCGGCGCCGCGCACATCCTCAAGGGCATCGACCTGGAGGTGGCGCCGCGCGAGGTGTTCTGCCTGATCGGCCCGTCGGGCTCGGGGAAGTCGACCTTCCTGCGGTGCATCAACCACCTGGAGAAGATCAACGCCGGCCGGCTGTACGTCGACGGCGAGCTGGTCGGCTACCGCCAGAAGGGCGACAAGCTGTACGAGCTGAAGGACAGCGAGGTCGCCAGGAAGCGCCGGGACATCGGCATGGTCTTCCAGCGCTTCAACCTCTTCCCGCACATGACGGCGATCGAGAACGTCATGGAGGCGCCGGTCCAGGTACGGGGCGAGGCGAAGGCCGTCGCCCGCGCCCGCGCCGAGCGGCTGCTGGACCGGGTGGGGCTCGCCGACAAGGCGGCCAACTACCCCTCGCAGCTCTCCGGGGGCCAGCAGCAGCGTGTGGCGATCGCCCGCGCGCTGGCGATGGAGCCGAAGCTGATGCTCTTCGACGAGCCGACGTCGGCGCTCGACCCGGAGCTGGTGGGTGACGTCCTGGACGTCATGCGCGATCTCGCCGCCGAGGGCATGACGATGATCGTGGTGACGCACGAGATGGGCTTCGCCCGCGAGGTGGGCGACGCGCTGGTCTTCATGGACGACGGCGTGGTGGTCGAGTCGGGCCACCCGCGCGACGTACTGACCCGTCCGCAGCACGAGCGGACGAAGTCCTTCCTGTCGAAGGTCCTCTGATCCGGGGAGGGGGTGGGGGGGGGGGGGCGGGCCCCGCGGCCCCCCCCCGCCCGCGGCGCTCCCCGGGGCGGCCCGGGCGCGC